>CAMFKK010000201.1 GCA_945957225.1 uncultured Sphingobacteriia bacterium
CTACCAATGATAACCAAACCGCCGTAGGTGGTATGCTAGAAACAGCTGCAGATCTAGCTTTGGTCATTGGCGGATACAATAGTAGTAATACTTCCCACTTAGTAGAACTTTGTGAGGCAAAATTGCCCACATATTTTATTGACAAACCAGAAAGAATTCTAGATAGCAATTCCATAATTGATTGCAATTGGCATACCAAGGAACAAAGAACCATAACAGGGTTTCTCCCAGAAAAAAATCCAGTTAGAATTTTAATTACCAGCGGTGCCAGCTGTCCAGATGCCGTTGTAGAATCAGTCATAAAGAAAATAGCCGGCCTCTATGGGGTAGAAGATAAAATTGAACACCAAATCTCATTATTCCAATAAAAAAGTGCTGCAAACCGCAGCACTTTTTTTTATTTCTGTCATAATTACTTTTCACTCTTCCCTCTTCACTTTCTTCTTCCCTCTTCACTATCTTCTTCTTCTATTTCAACGTTCTTTGAACAATAAAAGCCCCTACTTTCTTACCTTGTTCTGTTCCTACTTCTACTCCAAAACGATAGTGTATACCACCATATAATCTACTAATAGAAGCTTCTCCCGCGGCTTGATAAAAAGATTTGAAATTTCTTTCCATGCCAATATAGCGCAGGTCACTGGTATCGCGGAAGGCAAAATTGTCACCATACAATTCCGTTAACACAGAAGCTGCAGAAGCCGAGATGCTGCTATGACCACTGGTATATTCTGGGAATGGTGGGGTTTGCAAATAAGGCACATAATTTCTGTCTATCAATTCATTGATCACCGTTACTGGGCGTACCAAACTACTTCTATATTTTTCATCCCAACATGAAATAAATGCATCGTATAGTGCAATACTAGTCAGCGAATAAGTCATGGCAACTTTTACAGCATCGGCCTTAGACTCTTTGGCTGCAATGGCTGCAATACCCATCCAGTGACCACCCGGGGTAATTTTCTTATTCCCAAACATCATATGTCCTGAGTGCTCAATGACAAAGGGATTGTCATCCCAGAATTTGGCAATCATTTTCAAAGAATCCGTTAGGGTTTTATTAACGGTATACACTTCTTTGGCGTGTTTGTAAAACTCACTTGTACTGTCAGCATTATATACTGGAGGACGAACAGGTTTAAACTGAGCCGCAGAATCCAATACCATGGGTTTCATGGTATTCCAACACCATTCAACACCGTCTAAATAATCTGGTGGTGTAGGACGCCATTTGCCTGGTTCATTACTACCCAAGTATTTTTGTTTGCCACGTGACTGAGGGTAACCATCTGTCTTGGCCCTTGCTACAACTATATTTCCAATACTGTCACCAAAAGCAATTGACCTATTATAGGTATCTTCATCCATAGCAGCTTTAAATTTGGCATAAGTATTTTCCTCATAAGTTTTTAAGGAATCCAATGAGAATACCACTTTGTGAACCACTGTAAAAAAAGCCCTAGTAGCAGCCAATGTATAATTATAAGACTTGCCTTTCTCAGGTGTAGGCATAGGTGCAAATCCATGCAATTTAGCGGCAATGGAAGGAGCGTCTGGCTTGGAATGTCTGATGGCTTCATAGGAGGCTAAGGAAGAATAGACATAGATTCTACTTGCAACAGGCGGGGTAAATACATCATAAATGATTACCTGGGTTAATTGATCCTGGTTCTCATGAACTATTTCAGCATCATTGATGATGGTCTTTTTTTCTTGGCTACAAGAGAAGAGTACAAGCATCAAACATGCCCCCATTAGCCCTTGAAAAAACTGGCGTTTCATAACTGTTTATTTAAGTGATATACTTCTAGTTTGCCCTTTTGTATTAGTAATGCTTAATGTTCTTACCTCCGAACCTACTGATAAAAATCTTCCAGATTGAGATAAATAAGAAGCTCCATAATACGCTTCAACTACTTGTTTTTTGCCATTGGATAAACTGATTTGGGCAGCCATGTCATCAGGCAATAAAGGAATTTGTTGCGCGTTTAATTTTGATTCAAATATTTTTAAAGCCCCTCTATTTTGTGCTGCAGCAATTAAGGTTTTGCCTTTTGCATGACGCAATTTTACCAATCCCTTTCCATTGCCAGGAATAAAAATGCCACTTTGTAAAATAGACAATGGTTTGAACCCGCCTTTCCCATCACCTTTTAAAAAGAGGCCATTCAAAGCATCATACCTACCAACTGAAACTTCTGTACCATAATCATTTCCATTGATCACCAAGTCTAAATTTCCATCACCATCAAAATCATCTGCTACCATACCGTTCAGAACAGAGAACTGCGCTTCTTTGGGCAAAGCTTGAAAACTAAATTTGCCATTTCCGTCATTGCGCATGAACACAGATTGTAGATTTACTGCTTCTAATTTTTGAGCACCCTTCAATTGTTCTTCAGTAAAAACTTTGTCAATTGTTGTAGTTGCGTAAGTTTTATAATTCTGAAATTTGCTCCGCATGCTGATCATTTGCTTAACAATATCGTCCCTTGTTTGAGCAGGAAAAGGTTTTAATTGTCCTTCCTGATCTGGCAGGTACAAATAAGGAAATGCATCATAACTTTCATTCTTGTCAAAGTCTTTAGCCAAAATGCCAACAGGTGTTTTGGGACTGGCCCTATAGAAACTGTTTTGACCCAAGTTACCCAATACATAATCCATATCTCCATCATTGTCAAAATCGCCTGGGGCAATGGTATTCCACCAACCTGTTTGCTCTTGAATACCAGAGCTAGCCGTTGCATTGCTAAATTGTCCCTTCTCATTTTTCAAGACGGTAATAGGCATCCATTCTCCTGCCAAAATCAAGTCTGGCCAACCATCTTGGTCATAGTCTGTAAACAAAGCATCACACACCAAACCTAGATTATTCAATGTTGGTGCTACTTGAGCAGTTACGTCTGTAAACTGTACTTTCCCACCCTTGGTATCGTTTCTAAAAATAAAACTAGAAACGGGTTTGGGATAATTCCAAGGGTCTACCCTGCCAGATACAAACAAATCCAAGTCACCATCTTTATCATAATCAATAGAACGCACACAGGCTTTACTAGTGAAATTTTGTGGTACAGCATTGGCGTCCAAACTAAAATTTCCCTTACCATCATTTAAGTAAAACTTATCTTGATATACTTCTGTATTTCGCTGGTTTTCATAGCCCCCACTGGCCGTGTACAAATCCAAGTCTTTATCGCCATCGGCATCAAAAAGCAATACACCTAAATCTTCCCACCGTTTTGTATTGATATCGGCATTGGCAATCACGGGTTTTTGTACAAAGGAACCATTGCTTTGTTGCAAAAACAGCTGACTGCTATATGAAAAAGAACCTCCTGTGATTAAATCGTCTAAACCATTTCCGTCTACATCTCCTACAGCAAGCGCTGAACCATATTCAGAGAACTTGTGTGGAATTAGTTTTTGGATATTAAAATCTACAAAGTCCTTTTCTTCTTGTACATAATGAATATTTACTGAAGAAGTTATTTCTTTAAACAAAGTATTGTTTGCAAAAACTTCTTGAATTGGTGTATTTGCTTGATTGGCATTTTTAATTGAAAGGGGCAGCACTTGATCTGCTTTTACATTTACCAATTTTTGCATGGTTCCATTGGGCCATTTGACAATCAAAGAATCAATGGTTTGCACCTTGCCTAACCCAAAATGGGCCAATCCAGAAACACTGGAAAGATAACCCCTGTATGGGTTCTGCTCCAACACTTGCAATTGCCCTGAACCATAATGCAATTCTATCCAAGTACCCAGCCCATTTTTATTTTGGCTATCTCCCTCTAAACGAATGTCTATAAAATGTGCGGACTCTTTGTCCTTATCTCTTTGAGTGTTTTTGAAAATACCCGCTTCGTCATTGATATTATTGACTACAAAATCAAGGTCTCCATCATTGTCCAAGTCTGCATAAACCGCCCCATTAGAGAATGATGGAATGGTCATACCCCATTCGGCTGATACATTACTAAAACTCAAATTGCCATTGTTCTTATAAGCATAATTATGAATTTTCACTTCTGGAATCTGTTCTAGTAATTGTTGTTTAGAAGCAACAGAAAAAGAAGTATTTCTAAAAGCCACAAAATCGTGGTCGGTTACGTCTTTTGGAAAACCATTGGTGATGATGATATCTCTATTACCATCATTGTCAAAATCAGCTACCAGTGGAGTCCAACTCCAGTCGGTTTCTGCAAGGCCAGAGAAATAAGCTATCTCAGAAAATATGGGAGCGCCAATACTATCATTTTCTTTTACACGCGGGCCCTGGTTTACTTGGAGGGTATTACGAACATATTGGTAGCCATAATTAAAATAATCACTGTTTTGGTAGGTTTGATAACTGTTGGGATTCAGCATCATTTTTTTACGATAATTATCCTGCGGATTCATGTCCAGGGTTACCACATCGCTAAGGCCATCATTATTGATATCAATGATATCGTTTCCCATGGCGTTGGCCGATGTGTGTTTGAAATAAGTATTGAGTGATTCTGTAAATGTTCCGTTGTGGTTATTGATCCACAAGAGGTCATTTGAGAGATAGTCATTGGTCACATAAATATCTTTCCATCCATCCCTATTGATATCTGTGATGGTGACTGCATGCGCATACCCTTCTTGAAGAATCCCTGCTTCTTTTGAAACATTGGTAAAGAATGGGTGCTTCAGTGCTGCATTAAAATCATTTCTAAAAAGCTTGTCTGTATTGGGATGAGACCCGTCTTTTAAAGCCTGTCTAAACCTATTGGGATAGTCATTCTTGACAATTTCATTGTTGGCCAAATACGCATCCAGGTCTCCATCATTGTCATAGTCAAAAAAGGCCGCCATGGTCCCATGGCCATTATCGGCTAAGCCATATTCGGCAGCTAGATCTTTGAATATAGGGATACCATTCTTATCAGTGCCTTGGTTAATATAGAGTAAGTGCTCACGTAGTTTGGGATCTTTTCGTAAAGTAGCACAAACATAGATATCCATTAAACCGTCATTGTTAATATCAATCACTGAAACCCCTCTACACCATTTGCCCTTGCCATCTACTCCTGCTTGGGCAGTAATATCTTCAAATTTAAAATTGCCTTTGTTTATATATAATTTATTAGCAACTAGATTACCAGAAAAATACAAATCCTGCAATCCATCATTATTAAAATCGGCTACGCCAACCCCACCTCCATTATAGACGTTTTCAAAGTCTAATACATTTACGGAATCATTCTCTAAAATTTGGTTGTTAAAATGAATGCCCGATGAGGAGGATGAAATAGGTGTAAAGAGGGTATCATTGCTGTCTCTTATACACATCTCCGAGCCCACGAGACCGGAGCCTATCTC
>CAMFKK010000202.1 GCA_945957225.1 uncultured Sphingobacteriia bacterium
CTATCTCATATCTTAAATGATACAATTTACTTTGAACCTCTTTATAAATTACTTCTTCATCACTAAGTGCGGTTTTAGCGCGTACATCCCAATTGATCATTCTCTTACCTCGATAGATATAGCCTTTATTGTATAAATCCACAAATACAGCAATTACCGATTGGTAATAATCTGAATCCATGGTAAAAGATATTCTATCCCAGTCAAGACTGCAACCTAATTTCCGTAATTGTTGCAAAATAATACCACCATATTTTTCCTTCCATTCCCAGGCATATTCTAAGAAAGCGTCCCTAGATAAAGATGATTTTGCAATGCCTCTTTCACGCAACATGGCCACTACCTTGGCTTCGGTTGCAATTGATGCATGGTCCGTACCCGGAACCCAACAAGCATTTTTGCCCATCATCCTTGCCCTTCTAACCAAAATATCTTGAATGCTATTATTCAAACAATGCCCCATATGCAATACTCCTGTAACATTAGGAGGGGGGATAACCACCGTATATGACTCCCTATGGTCAGGTTTGCTACTAAAATATCCTTTTGCCAACCAATGCGCATACCAATTGGTTTCCACCTCTGTGGGCATATAATTCTTGCTCAGTTCCATGCTATCTAATACTTATTAACTAGCTACAAAACTAAGGTAAAAGCCTGTTGGGGTAAAGGAAAGTCTTGGAACTTGGGTTGAAAAATGAGAAAATACCAGCTGATCTTACCAGCTAAAAGAATCTTGAGCCTCAATAAGGCTAGGGGAAGCATCTGATTCCTTTAGAGGATTTGCTTGATGATTAAACTGATTTTCTACCACACTTGCGCTAATCAAACCAACTGTTTTGGTACAGTTGCTGCTATTTTTGCCTACTTCTTTACAGATAGTTTGAATGGCTTTTTGACGGGCATTTTGGCACCCAACCAATAAAATAACCACCATCAGGGAATATAGGGCTTTCATATCAGTGTAATTTGGTTGTAAAATTAAAAAGGCAAAAGTAGATTTTAGGTTAAATCTTGTTAATAAACACTAAACGTTTAATTGTCCCAAAAGTTACAAATGGACCTTATTTTTTCATTTGTATTCATTTCTCTTGCTTTATTACAGTTTCTGGGGCTATTTTTCTTAGTTTTAAGCCAATATTTTCATATGAACTGGAAGCAATTTTCAATTAGGTGGGGCATTTTGATTCTTTTGCTAATCCCTTTTGTTGGGGTTTCCCAAACTGCCATTGATAGTCTTTTAAAAAGGGATACTAGTTCACAAAAAAATCAATCAAAACAGGACACAAGTATTGGGTCAGTTTTGAATAATTTAGAAACTTATGCAGAAGTACTAAATAAGGCAAATAATATTCTAAAAAGAGGGTTTGACACTAGTGCTATTGCGGAAAGCTTACCTGAAAATGAACAACTTGTAGTTTATATTCAAAAGAATCTTAGCAATAGTAAATATTATAATTTAAGAAGTTTGTATACCAATCGGGTGGTTTTGGTCCAGCTTAAAAAGCAAATGCGGGATTGGCAGGAACAGCTTCTAAGGTATAGCCATCAATTAGACATTATTTCAAATGATATTGCCAAAATTTCACAAGAAAGTATTTTCAGTAAATTATCGCAGGATTCAAGTCTTTTATCCATTTATGTACTACAAATTCAAAATGTAAGTAAAAAATGGGAGCAGGCAGATACTAGCTCCAAATTTGCACTCAATAAAATTGGATATTTAGAGTCAAGGGTAGTTGCACTTTCCTTTCAAATCAGTGATCTTTTAGAAGAAGTACAGTTTCAAATCAAAAATTATAGTAAGAACGCTTTTAAATTAGAAGAGTCTTATTTGTTTAACGCACATACTTCTGTCTATAAAAAGAGTTTTTGGCAGGTTTATCAAGATACTTTTAAAAGAATTGCCTATTTGATACCTTTTTACTTGAATGTCACTTCAAATGAAATGATTTGGCATTTAGTCTGGATCATTTTGGTTTTTGTTTGGCTTTGGTGGTGCATGAGAAGGTTGCATAAATTAAATAAACCTGAGATCTTTATCCCCATACCATATTTGAGTCAGGGAGTTATATTCACTGTTTGCTTCTTTGTTTTTTTGATTTCGCCATTTGTGTATGACACCCCGCCTATGTCATTGGTTCAAATGTTATCTTTTTTATTAATGCTCATTTTTACCAAATTGGCTTGGGTTACTTGGTCAAAAGAATTCAGGGTTTCTTGGTTTTATTTCCTATTGATTTTTTTAGGGATCAGTTTTGACGTAGTGTTGATAGAGCCCTCTTTATTACAAAGATGGTTTTTATTTTTCTTGAATTTGAGTTCTATAATACTAGCTTTTAAGATACAAAAAAGGCTAAAAGGGAATGCAGGCAGATATGAAAATTACTATTTCTGGTTATTGAATCTATTTGTAATCCTTCATATACTAGCAATAGTATCCAATATTTCTGGAAGAGTTACTTTGTCTAAACTATTCTCATCAAGTGCTATCCTTAGTATCAGTTTTGCACTGGCAATTGATATATTAGAAAGCCTTGTTTTTGAAATCATTTACTTGCACTTAGAAGCGTTTAAAAAATCAAAGATTTCTGTCATGTTTAATTTTGAAGAAATCAAGAGAAATTTTCAATCAACCTTGAGGGTGATACTAGTGATTATTTGGGTTACAATTTTCTTTTTCTCCTTAAATCTATATGATTTTTTAAGTGAAAAAATTGGAGAATGGTTGGCTTATTCTATTAAGATTGGAAACCTTAATTTTACTGCCGGTACTATCTTATTGTTCTTTTTTATCCTTTGGATTTCAAGCAATATTTCAAAACTTCTTACTTTCTTTTTTGGGACAAGCGGACAGTTTGCGGCAAATAAAAAAAATAAGAATGGTTCTTGGGTATTGTTAATGCGTCTAGCTGTATTTTCTCTTGGTTTTTTTGTTGCGGTAGCTGCAGCGGGAATTCCTTTTGATAGAATCACTATTGTTATTGGTGCGTTGGGTGTAGGTATTGGATTTGGTTTACAAAATATTGTCAATAACCTTGTTTCAGGTATTATATTGGCATTTGAAAAACCCATGCAAATTGGTGACGTGATTGAAATAGATAAGCAAACAGGGACTGTAAAAGAGATTGGAATCAGAAGTAGCAAAATAACCACTTATGATGGTGCCGATATTGTAGTTCCTAATGGAGAATTTATTTCAAAACAATTGATAAACTGGACATTGACCAATAGTTACCGAAGGATTGAATTGATTATTGGTGTAGCATATGATTCAGAATTGAGCAAGGTTCAAAAATTGATTTCAGAAGTCATTCAACATCATAAAGAAGTAATGCGATTTCCTCAGCCGATGGTTTTAGTTCACGAGTTTGCGGAAAATTCGGTGAATTTTAGAGTGTTGTTTTGGACCTCTGATTTTGATACTTGGACAAGTTTAAAAAGTTTTATTCTAATGGAGTTGTTTGATGTTTTCCGTAAAAACAATATTACTATTCCATTTCCTCAAAGAGATTTACATATTAAATCCGTGAAAGGGTTGCACGAATTAGACAAACAACAGTTGTTAAATGACGGAGAGGATCTGCCTTTGGAGAATGAAGATGCTCCAAAATAATCAGGCTCTGGCATCGACTAAAATATTGATAACTTAATGAGATTTGCAGTAGTAGATATAGAGACCACAGGAGGATTCCCCCAACAACATGGAATTACAGAAATAGCTATTGTATTAATGAATGGCAGTGAAATTGAAGGGCAGTATTCCACATTGGTAAATCCGCATCAACCCATACCTCCCTTTATTGTTAATATGACGGGAATTAGTGACGCAATGGTATCCAGGGCTCCTTCATTTCATTTAGTGGCCGAAAGAATTTATCAGTTATTACATGATCGAATTTTTGTGGCGCATAATGTTAATTTTGATTTTTCATTTGTAAAATATCATTTGCAAGAAGCAGGGTTTTATTTAAAAACTCCTAAAATCTGTACTATCAGAACTAGTAGAAAAGTCTTTCCTGGTTTTAGAAAATATGGCTTAGGGCATCTAACCAGAGAATTAGGAATTCATATTGAAAATAGACATAGGGCAGGAGGAGATGCTTTGGCTACAGCAAAGGTTTTGCAATTGATACTTGGAAAAAATGGATTACCAGTTATCAAAGAAATGCTCAAAAAAGAAGATAGGTTCCAAATTTTGCCCCCCAATTTACCAGAGCAACAAATTAAAGCTTTGCCAGCACAACCAGGTGTCTATTATTTTAAAGATGTAAAGGGTAAAGTCATTTATGTTGGGAAGGCCAAAAATCTAAGTAAACGGGTAGTTAGTCATTTTACCGGATTAGATGCAAGTAAAAAAAGGCAGGAATTTTTGAGAAATATTCATAGTATAGATTTTACAACCTGTCCTACAGAGTTTAGTGCCTGTTTATTGGAAAGTGTAGAAATTAAGCGGTTATGGCCTGCTTATAATAAAAGTCAAAAAAGATATGAACAATTATGGGGAATTTATCATTTTGAAGACAATCGTGGCTTTCTTAGGTTAGCAATTGATAAGAAACAAAAACATAGTCAACCCGTTGCTGTTTTTCCAATGTTGGCCGATGCGCATAGGATGTTATGGAAATTAGTTAGAGATTTTTCCCTAGATCCAGTACTTTGTTTTTTAGACAAAACCCAAAAAGAAGCATTTCCTGATCCAGAAACCTATAATTTGAATGTTATAGCAGCCATGCATTGGGTTCAATCCCAAAATGAAACATTCTTAATTAGAGACAAAAATAGTTGCATCCTTGTGGAAGAGGGACGTTTTTTTGGAATGGGTTCTGTTGAAGCCAAGGAAACCCTTACAGAATTGGAAACTGCCAAATCATTACTGACCCCTTACCCAGAAAATGAAATTATCAGATCCATGATCAGGAATTTTGTAGAAAGAAATCCTCAAAAAGTTATTCGAATTGCCTAAATGTTTTCAGAGATAAATATCTGAAATTCCAATTTTTTCTTTTCCAAGACAGCACCTACATTCGCATCCCTTTGTAAAGCAAATCAACTTTTTAGAATCATGAGTGAATTCGGTTCCCTTATTGCCAGCAAATTAAATATACGTCAATCCCAAGTAGAAGCGGTTATAGAATTACTAGATGAATCCGCCACAATACCGTTTATAGCCCGGTATAGAAAGGACAAAACTGGAGGGTTAGATGAAGTGCAAATACAACAAATTCAAGACGAACAGAAATTCTTTAAAGAAATTGCTGAGAGAAGGGCTTTTATTATTAAAACAATAGAAGAACAGGGTAAAATGACGGATGCCATTTTGTATAAATTGCAAATGGCTAGCACCATGAC
>CAMFKK010000203.1 GCA_945957225.1 uncultured Sphingobacteriia bacterium
ATCCCGTTCTTAGCAAGTAGTTCATCATGATTCCCACGCTCTGCAATCTCCCCTTTTTGCAGCACTATAATTTCATCTGCGTGTCTAATAGTAGAAAGCCTATGCGCAATGACAATAGAAGTTCGGTTCTGCATCATATTATTAATGGCGTCTTGTACCAGTCTCTCACTTTCTGTATCAAGGGCCGATGTAGCTTCATCCAAGATCAAAATAGGTGGGTTCTTGAGCACAGCTCTTGCAATGGTTACACGCTGTCTTTCACCACCAGACAATTTGGAACCACGGTCCCCAATATTGGTATCAAACCCCGCTTCTTTTAGTTCAATAAAATTATAGGCATTGGCCACTTTGGCGGCATGCATAATGGCTTCAGGGCTGCTATTGTCAATCCCTAATGCAATATTGTTGGCAATGGTATCATTAAACAAAATGGGCTCCTGTGTTACAATCCCCATGAGGTTGCGCACGCTATTCAAACTATACTCTTTAATGTTCACCCCGTCTATGAGTAATTCTCCCTCGCTTACATCGTGAAAACGTGGCACCAAATCTGCCAAAGTACTTTTTCCCGCACCCGAAGAACCAACCAGGGCAATGGTTTTACCCTTTTCAATGGTGAGGTTGATATTTTTTAAAATGCTGATTTCGTCATAGTTAAAAGACACATTTCTAAACTCAATACTATGGTTAAACTGCGCAATGGTTTTGGCATCAGGTTTGTCAACAACCGTTATGGGTGCTTTTAAAATTTCTTCAATTCTTTCTATGGCGGCACTACCTCTTTGTGCATTGTAAAAAGAAGTAGACAGACTCTTGGCAGGATTAATGATTTGTGTAAAGAACAAGATATAGGTAATGAAATTTTCAGGACTCAAACCTGCTTCACCTCTTAGTACCAAGAGCCCACCAAACCAAAGAATACAAGAGAGTACCAATACGCCCAAGAACTCAGACATGGGAGAAGCTAGGTCTCTTCTAAAATTCATCTTGTTGCGAATATGGTTCAGGGTATCATTGGTGTCAAAGAATTTGTTGCGCAAAATCTTCTCGGCGTTAAAAGCTTTGATCACGCGCAGACCACCCAGGGTCTCATCCAAGATAGACATGAGGGTACCCAATTGTTCCTGAGAACTGGTAGATTGTTTTTTCAAAGACCTACTCACCCTTCCAATAATAAAACCGGTTAAGGGTAACAAAACCAATAAGAACAAAGACAAAGCCGGACTCATGGCCACCATGATGCCTAGGATAATCAGGATCTGCAAAGGGTCCCTGATCAAACCTTCTAATGTGCTCATCACAGACCATTCAATTTCATTGGCGTCATTGCTCATGCGGCTAATGATATCGCCCTTACGCTGTTCTGTGAAAAACCCAATAGGTAGTTCCAAGATCTTGGCATAGAGGTCTGAACGGAGTTTGGTCATTACATAATTGCGCATGGGAGCCAATACGCGGTAAGAGAGATAGACAAATACGTTTTTAAAAAAGATAGAAACCACCATTAAAATACAGATGGCTGCCAGCGCATAAACCTTGCTATGCTGCTGAATCAGGTCATTCATCCCGTATTTGATATAGGCTTGTAGTACATTAGCATTGAACGCAAATTCTGGTTTGGTAAGGGCTGCTTGTTGTCCTTTTTCAAAGAGCATTTGTAAAAAAGGTGCCAACAAAGCCAATGATACCAAGGAGAAGAGCACGGACAGGAGGTTGAATACCACATAGAGCCCAATGTTCTGTTTTTTATCTTTGAGGTAAAAAAGTATGCGTGAAAATCGCTTCATAAATAGGAAAAACGGTTAATACACGGCAAAGTAACTAATTTTACCGCCAATCAAATGTTAGAAAATGGAGGAAGGAAAGCGCCAACGGCAGGTGGCAAGTGCCCTGCAAGAAGAAATGAACGATATTTTCAGGAGACTGAACTTGAATATGATTGATGGAGGAATGGTATCTATCTCATCCATTAAAGTAACCCCAGACTTGTTAGAAGCCAGGATTTACATCAGTTTGTTTCAGGTTAAGGAACCGGCTTCGGTGATGAAAACCATTGAAGCCAGGGCTTGGGAAATCAAGAAGGAATTGGCTAGTAGGGTCAAGCACCAATTGAGAAGAATCCCTGTCTTGCATTTTTATTTAGACGATACTTTGGACTATGTGTTCAAGATGGAAGAAGTATTTAGAAAACTCAAAGAAGAAAAACCAACTACACCCAGCACAGATGCTGAAGCGGAATAATCACCATGAACCTATTATTTGCCTGGCGCTATTTCAAGTCAAAAAAGTCTACCAATGCCATCAATTTAATTGCATGGATTAGTGTAGTAGCTATTGGCGTAGGCGCTGCAGCGTTGATCTTGGTCTTGAGTGTGTTTAATGGTTTTGAGGGTTTGGTAAAAGGGCTGTACGCCGATTTCTATGCCGATGTACGCATCGCGCCAGCAGAGGGAAAATTCATTAGCATTAGTACCGCGCAGTGGCAAAGCATTCAGGCTACCAAGGGCCTGCAAGCCATGAGTGGGGTGGTAGAAGAAAAAGCCGTGCTCACCAATGGAGATTGTTCCTCTATTGTTTATATCCGTGGTGTAGACAGTACCTATACTGCCGTGAGTAAATTAAATACCCATATTAGAAGGGGCAAGTTTTTACTGGGTACGGCCGAGCAACCAAGTTTGGTAGTAGGCGTGGGCATTGAAAACGCAGCTTGCTTAGACGTAGAAAGACCCGCGGGTCCGGTTACCTTATATATGCCCAATAGACAATCCAGCAATTTTGCCTCCGGCGATGCGCTCAATGCTTTTAATGCCACAGCCCTTGGTACATTTATGGTGCAGCAAGATTTTGACAACAAATACGCGTTTAGCAATATTGACTTTATGCGATTTATGTTGGGTCTGAATGCAGACCAATATTCCGCCATTGATATTAGAGCGGGTGCCAATGCAGACCAAGTAAAAAAAGACCTGCAAGCCAAGTTGGGTAAGGCTTTCTTGGTGCAGACTAGGTACGAACAGAACCAGAGTTTGTATACCGTGATGCAGATTGAAAAATGGGTCATCTATGGCATCCTTTCATTGATCTTAGTAGTTGCAGCCTTTAATATGATTGGCGCACTTACCATGTTGGTATTAGAAAAGCAAAAAGATATTTCAGTGTTACAAGCCATGGGTGCCAGTCAGCAACGCATTCAGTGGATCTTTATCAGCGAAGGATTATTACTAGCTGGATTGGGTGGCGGCGCAGGCATGTTATTAGCTGCATTGGTTTGTTGGGTACAGATCAAATTTGAACTCATCAAATTGGGTGGCAATACTTTTGTGATAGACTATTATCCCGTAAAAATGTTGGCAGCCGATTTTGCCCTAGTAGGCGTCACCGTATTTTTGATTGCACTTATTGCTGCTTACTTACCTTCCAGAAAAGCAAGTCTGCAAGCCTTCTCCTTAAAGTCTTAAGTTAGTACCAATAAAAATGCCGCTCCTAAAAGCGGCATCTTCTATATTGTTGGTCTGATTAATAATCACCCAAAGTTTCAGGTAATTGAGCCAGCGCTTTTTCTAATTGTGCGTCACTTGGAGCAATCCCGTGCCATTCGTGGCTGCCTTCCATAAAGTCAACACCCTTACCCATCTTGGTTTTCATGATGATGCAAATGGGTTTGCCCTGGCCTGTCATTGACTTGGCTTTGTCAATGCAGGCTACTAGTTCTGCCATATTGTTACCATCTACATTTAATACGGTCCAGTTAAAAGCTTCAAACTTGGCTTGCAGGCTTTCTAAAGAAAGGACCTTGCTAGTAGGTCCGTCAATTTGTTGGCCATTCAAATCAACAGTAGCAATCAAGTTGTCTACTTTGTTATGGGCAGCAAACATAATGGCTTCCCAGTTTTGACCTTCTTGCAATTCGCCATCGCCATGCAAAGAGAAAACCAAATGTGGGTCTCCGTTAATTTTTTTGGTCAAAGCGGCACCAATGGCAACGCTCATTCCCTGACCCAAAGAACCACTGGCTACGCGCACACCGGGAAGGTGCTCGTGGGTAGTAGGGTGTCCCTGCAAACGGGAATTGATTTTACGGAAACTAGCCAGTTCCTTTACTTCAAAATACCCGCTACGAGCAAGGGCAGAATAGTAAACAGGAGAAATATGTCCAATAGACAGGAAGAACAGGTCTTCATTCTTACCATCCATTTTAAAATCGGTGTGGTGGTGCATGCTGTGGAAGAACAGGGCGGAAAAATAGTCAGAACAACCCAAAGACGCACCGGGGTGACCGCTTTGAACCGCGTGTACCATGCGTAAAACATCTCTTCTCATTTGTGAAGCGTTCCTTTCCAGATCCTGTATGCTTGCCATATTTGTTGTTTTCAGGCTGCGAAGATAAAAGCTAAATGCTAATTAGACGTCTTTGAAAGGATTTATTTAGTTTTGCCACTCTTAAAAAGACCACTATGTCAGAAGCAATAGCATTGATTACCATAGACGCAGAAGAAACCATGTCAAAAGCCATTGGGCATTTGGAGCAGGAATTGACCAGGATCAGGGCCGGAAAAGCTACCCCAGGATTGGTAGACGGCATACATGTAGAATATTATGGTGCCCCTACTTTAATTAGTCAGGTAGCCAATATCACGGTGCTGGACGCAAGAACCATTAGCATCCAACCTTGGGAGAAAAACATGTTGGCACCCATTGAACGCTCTATTATGCAGGCCAATATTGGCATTACACCGCAGAGCGATGGGGTTCAGATCCGTTTGTTCATGCCACCACTTACAGAGGAGCGCCGCCGCGAGTTTGTGAAAAGGGCTAGTGGAGAAGGAGAGCAATCTAAAGTGGCCATCCGCAATATCCGCCGCGATAGCATTGAGCAAGTAAAGAAATTACAAAAAGACGGCTTGAGTGAAGACGTTGCCAAGGACGCAGAAAAAACCATTCAAGACCTAACTGATAAATTCATTGCACTGGTTGAAAAACACCTAGCTGCCAAGGAAAAAGAAATGATGACTATCTAATTGGTTCCAATATAATCAAACTGAGAGGTCCGGATGAAAATCCGGACCTTTTTTATGCGAAATCTCCAAACTTTCAAGAAGTCGGGGCCTTTTTTAAGTAGTTGAGCCGAATAAATGGGCTATTCGGCTCAAAATTTCACTATTTTTGAGCCGAATAAATAAAATAATCGACTCATGGCAACATATAATTGGCAACAATCTGACTGGCCAGACTTTAGGTTTCAACTAGAAAAGTTAGAAAAAGCCTTGTTGCTATTTTCTGAAAAACAGGGACGTGTTTCAGGTATTCTAGAAGCTTTACCAGAACAAGTAAGACCTGTCTCT
>CAMFKK010000204.1 GCA_945957225.1 uncultured Sphingobacteriia bacterium
ACCCAAGGGTGCATCTGGATTAGGTAAACCATATAATTCATTCTTACCATTACGCAAACGCAGGCTAAACGCCGATACTTTTTGCCAGATGGCTCTTGGCAACCAATTGATTTTGGAACTAAATACATCGGCCGGCCGGCCCATCATAAATTTTGGCACTATCCAATACCCCCTTCTCCAGCTCATGTCTACGCTTTTGGCTACCCTACTGCTTTCTACCGCAACATCACAGGCAGAATTTCCTCCTCCAATAACCAATACCCTTTTGTCTGCAAATCTTTTAAAGCGCTTGACAACATGTGAATGAATAAATTCTCCCTCAAAAGTTCCTGGATACTCGGGCATTCTTGGTTGCCAATGGTGACCATTACAAACAGCCAAAGCATCAAAAACGTTGGTACTTGTGGCTCCATACCTTTCTATTGTCACTATCCATTTACCCTCTAAGCTGCGCTCACAAGATTTGACCAAGGTTTGAAACTGAATATGCGGATACAAATTAAATTGACGAGCATAAGCCTGAAAATAATCTGCCAACTGTTTGTGTCCTGGATAATCCGGATAGTCTTCCGGCATAGAAAAATCATCGTACTGGCTAAAGTCTTTGGAAGAGATAATATGTGTTGTTTCAAAAACTGAGGAATGACTCTCTTCTTCAGTGAATACCCAGTTTCCCCCTACTTCTTTGCCAAAATCATATACTGTTACTTTCAGTCCTGCGTCAAGCAGATTTTTGGCTGCAGTAATTCCCGAGGGCCCCGCCCCAATAACACAGACCTCCTGGCTCATACGCTGAAGGATTATTGTTTCTTGAATTCAAAACTGCGAATCACTTTAAATTTCTGGGAACCATTTTCACCAGGCATTACTCGGTATTGTAGTTGACGAACCATGCCTGTTGGAACAAACTTGGTACTATCTATTTGTTGGTAAATGGGAAATCTGCGCATAAGGTTTCCTTCCATTAAGGAATATTCATCAAAACCTCGGTAACCAATTCTTAACTTAGGGTCATCTAAAATATCTGGGAAACCAATGGGTCCAATGGTCTCATTCTTTTCAGAATAAATCCCTATTACTTTCCCAAAATTGGCTTCAGCACCTGTAAAAATATACATGACAAGGTCTGGAAACCCATCGTTATTTACATCATCCGTTTCTGCCGATTTGATTCTTCCTTTGATTTCAAAACTTACTTCACGAGCGTCTTTTTCAAAACCTATGGGGGTAATGGTAACTGTATTTTTTTCTGGGCTTTTGTTATTACAGTAAACACGATAACCGGCTTTGGCCACTTTTAATGTGGAATCATATTTTTTAAACTGAGCTTCTGATTTAAAACCAAAGCCCACCAAAAGCAACAGACAAACAAGGATTCTTTTCAACAACATAGTATTTAATTAAGCGGGCTTCAAGATAGCCATTTTGCTACATATTTCTCCGATACTGTCCACCCACTTGGTATAAAGCATGGGTAATCTGACCCAAGGAACAATATTTAACCGTTTCCATCAGTTCCGCAAATAGATTACCGTTTTGCAAGGCCACCATTTTGAGTTGGTCCAAAGCTGCCTGATTTTTGGCTGCATTGCGTTTCCAAAACAATTGAAGATTCTGAATTTGCTGTTCTTTTTCCTCTGTAGTAGAACGGATTACTTCACCGGGCAAAATGGTGGGACTACCTTTCTTATTCAAGAAGGTATTTACCCCAACAATGGGTAATTCACCCGTATGTTTTAAGGTTTCATAATGCAGGCTTTCTTCCTGAATCTTGTTGCGCTGATACATTCTTTCCATTGCACCTAATACGCCACCTCTTTCTGTTATCCTATCAAATTCTATCAATACTGCTTCCTCCACTAAGTCTGTCAATTCCTCAATTAAGAAACTGCCCTGATTGGGGTTCTCTGATTTTGCCGTACCCAATTCTCGGTTGATGATCAATTGTATGGCCATGGCCCTGCGTACACTTTCTTCTGTTGGTGTAGTAATGGCTTCATCATAGGCATTGGTATGCAAACTATTGCAGTTGTCATAGATGGCATAGAGTGCTTGCAGGGTGGTACGTATATCATTAAAATCAATCTCCTGAGCGTGTAAACTTCTACCTGAGGTTTGAATATGATATTTGAGTTTTTGTGAACGGTCATTACCCTTATAGAGTTGCTTCATGGCTTTGGCCCAAATTCTTCTTGCAACACGGCCAATTACGCTATATTCTGCATCCATACCATTGCTAAAAAAGAAAGATAGATTGGGTGCAAAATCATCAATATGCATACCCCTACTTAGGTAATACTCTACATAGGTAAATCCATTACTCAAGGTAAATGCCAACTGGGTAATGGGGTTGGCTCCAGCTTCAGCAATATGATAGCCACTGATACTTACACTATAAAAATTGCGCACTTTCTGTTCAATAAAATAGGATTGTACATCACCCATCAATTTGAGGGCAAATTCCGTAGAGAAGATACAAGTGTTTTGGGCCTGGTCTTCTTTTAAAATATCGGCCTGTACGGTACCCCTAACTTGGGTCAGGGCTTGAGCTTTTAATTGTTGGTAAATCTCTGCAGGTAAAACCTCGTCTCCACTGACACCCAATAATTTTAATCCCAATCCATTATTTCCTTCTGGCAATCTTTCTGGAGAAGCCGGGTTATAATAAATGGGTCTTGGACTATTCTTGAATTTTTGTTCTAAATAAGTGTTTACCTGAGGCCATAATTGGTTTTCGGTAATATATTTTTCACAGAGCTGGTCAATGGCCGCATTCATGAAAAAAGCCAAAACAATGGGTGCAGGCCCATTGATGGTCATACTCACCGATGTCTTGGGATCACAGAGGTCAAATCCGCTATAGAGTTTTTTGGCATCATCCACAGTGGCAATACTTACACCACTATTCCCAACTTTACCATAGATATCTGGTCTTGGCGCAGGGTCTTCTCCATAAAGGGTTACACTGTCAAAAGCTGTTGACAATCTAATAGCTGGTTGACCCAGTGATACATAGTGAAAACGTTTATTGGTTCTCTCTGGACCACCCTCTCCGGCAAACATACGTGTAGGGTCTTCCCCCTGACGCTTTAGTTCAAATACTCCTGCGGTATAGGGAAATTCACCAGGTACATTTTCTTGTAATTGCCATTGCAACAAATCTCCCCAGTCTTGGTACTTGGGTAGTAAAATTTTTGGAATGCGCGTACCACTCAAAGACTGTCCCGTCAATGCCAGTTTGAGGGTTTTATCCCTTACTTGATATTTTAAATAATCTGCCTGATATTTTTGTTGCAACAATGGCCAAGCTTCTATCAATGCTTTATTGGAGGAATCAATTTTTGCAACAATATGGTTTTTCAAATTTTCTAAAAAGGCCAATTGATCTGCTTGGTCAAAGGGCTTTTCAGTTTGCAAGGTTTTGATGGTTCCAGCAATTTGATACCATTTTGAAGCTAGTGCAGATTGCTCTTTTACCCATGCATCATATTCCCTATTTTTATCTGCTATTTCAGTTAAGTACCTTACTCTTTTTGGAGGAATAATTTGTGATTGAGTAGTAGTAGCATGTTCTCTATCTTGTTTAAACAATACCGTACTTGTTTCTCCAAAATTCAATCCAGTCTTGGTTTCCAAAACAGAAATCACTCGCTCAAATAATTCATTAACACCAGTATCATTGAACTGAGAAGCAATGGTACCTACAATGGGTAATTCACTGTCTTTAGCCGTCCAAAGATTGTGGTTACGTTTGAATTGTTTGCGTACATCGTGCAGGGCATCCAATGCTCCTGCTTTGTCAAACTTGTTAATACAAACCAAGTCTGCATAGTCCAACATATTTATTTTCTCCAATTGTGATGCGGCACCATATTCTGGTGTCATCACATACAAACTGGCATCACAATAATCCAAGATACTGGCATCGCTTTGGCCCACACCAGCAGTTTCTAAAATAATCAAGTCAAAGTCCATGGCTTTACAGGCATCAATGGCTTCTTGCAAATAGGCACTCAATGCGGTATTATCGTCTCTAGTTGCCATGCTGCGCATATAGGCCCTTGGATGAGAAATGGCATTCATCCTGATTCTATCGCCCAAAAGGGCACCCCCGGTTTTTTTCTTGGATGGGTCAACGGATACTACTGCTATGGTCTTACTCTCATAATAGTGCAAAAACCTACGTACCATTTCATCGGTCACTGAACTCTTACCCGCTCCACCGGTACCTGTAATACCCAATACCGGAATTTTTTTATCGGTCTTTTGCAAATCATTCGTTGCAACTGCATTTTCTGCATTGCTGATCTGGCGGGCAATTTTGCGAATATCTTTAGCCTGAACCATGGTCATTGGCTTCTCTAACTGGGCTTTGACAGGAAGGGCAAAATCACAATGTTTTATCAGGTCTTCAATCATGCCCTCTAAACCCATTTGCCTACCATCGTCAGGACTATATATGCGGGTAATTCCATATTGGTGCAATAACCTGATTTCTTCGGGTAAAATAGTACCTCCACCTCCGCCAAATATTTTAATATGGCTACATCCATTCTGGTCAAGTAAGTCTTTCATGTATTGAAAAAACTATACGTGCCCACCCTGATAAGAAGTAATGGCAATGCCTTGAGCGTCTTCTTCAATGGCACATTCTACTATTTCTAAAACACTTCTATTATGTCCTAAATGAATAATTTCTGCTCCCTTGCTTTGCAAAATCCTACGCATGATATTAATGGCGGCATCATGACCGTCAAAAAGGCTGGCAGCAGTTACAATTCTGATCTTATGCTGTGGGGTATATGACATTACTGTAATTCTTGAACCCCAAAAATACAGGTTTGCGGGCAATTGTTAACGGTCGTTAGTTTTTATTCTGGTTGAATGTCAGATTCTGGTGCAGGATCTATCACAGGTTTTTGAAACATTAATCCAATCATCATGATTAGGGCACATAAAATAATTACTTGTATAATTAAAGACCTATTGGCAAGGGATGCCACTTGTGTAGCGGGAATTGACAAAAACAAAAGAATGGTGATAAGCCCCCTTGGCGCTAAAAAAATTAATGGTCTTACAGAATAACCAAAGAGTTTTAGACTGATAAATCTTAACAAAAATATAGCTGCTACAATACCCATTGCCCAACTAATGGTGGACAGATTTAGGAGTTCTGCCGATTCAATTAAAAATCCAAATAGTAAAAAGAACAGGGACCGAATCATAAAAGTAATTTCGGTAATCAACTCTTGAAACTTATTCACTTCATGCTGAAGGCTGTCTCTTATACACATCTCCGAGCCCACGAGACCG
>CAMFKK010000205.1 GCA_945957225.1 uncultured Sphingobacteriia bacterium
AGACAGGAGCCGACAGCAAACCGATTCTATTTTGTCTATGAATATCAAATTAAAGGAGAGTGCCAAGAAAGGCTATTTTGGAAAAGGTGGCGCCGGATTGGGTACGGATGACCGTTTTGAAACAGATTTGGCTCTTCAGACCTATGATAAAAAATTTAGTTTAAGTGTTGGTGGCGGATACAATAATATCAATAAAAATATTGCTAACCTAGATGAGATGATGCAGAACAATACCTACAGAACCAACAATCCCAATCTATTTAGAACGGGTAGGTTTGGAGTAAGTGGTATTAATAAGAATCATTCAATTGGCGTATCGCTAACGCAAAATTTTAAAGCAGAAAACAATAGCAGACAAAACAACCGATTAACTGCCAACTATACTATGAGCGGGGGCGATAGTTGGGTAACTAACTTACGCATCCAGAACAGAATTGTTGCGGGCGCTGAACAATTGATCAAAGAAGAGGGGCAGCAAGCCAGTAACTACAACAATCATAATATTGGATTCAATTATGTAAAAAACAATTCCTATAATGATAATTTCAACCTTGGTGGTTCTGTAAGTATCAATGATAGAAAAGGACTGTCTACCAACTTCACAGAAACCACTGATTCCAAGGGGGTCATTCAAAGTACCAATGATGTTTCTAGCAGGCAAACTAGTCAATCCAACAATCAAAACTTGAATCTGAGTTATTCTAAATCTGACAATGATCAGCCTTTGACTAACCTAAGTTTCAATGCTAACCTTCAAAATTCAGCGTCCAATTCAGAAAGAAATGTAGTGAGTGTTTTTAAGTCTTTTACGGTAAACAATAGGGATACTTCTTATAACCGTCTTTACCTGAATGACAATAAGAATTATGGAGTTAGGGCAAACTTGATATATAGGGGATTGCGCCGACTATTGTTTGGAAGATACAATTTGGGAGGTATTGACCTAAGATTAGACCAAGTTTTTAATATTAACCAATCCAATAGTAATTCAAGGGTGAGTGATTATGACAGTGCTTCCAAAAACTTTATTATCAATAATAACCTGACCAATGATAATAATAGAAAGACAATGGGTTATATTCCTGGTTTGTCTTTAGCAAAATCCTTTAATAAAAACAGGCTCTCTGTTTATAAAAATCTAAATATTCAAGCAAAAATCATGGAAGACTTTAGATGGGAAAACAATCAATCCTCTATCGTCTGGCGTAATCTAAACAGGCAAATGCAATTTTTCAGGTATGAAGCTAGTATCAACTATAATAGTTTCAATAGCCAGAAAAACAATTATAATATTTCCATGAATTACAATAAGAATTTTGAATATCCCTCCATAGATGCATTATACACTATTGTAGATGATATCAATGCTTACAATATCACCGTTGGTAATCCCAACCTTAAAAATACCGTGATCCATAACCTTAACTTAAATGGGAATTATAATACCCAGAATCAGAAATCGCCTTATGGCTTCAATGCTTTTTTTGGCGCTAATTATAATTTTTCACAGAACCCTGTTACTGATAGTGTGATCAATGCCCTTTCCGGAAAAAGGATTACCTATTATATTAATGCTGACCAAGGCAAAACCTTGAATCTAAATTACAATATGAATATTTCTAAGCGGATGAAGAAAAACACCCTTCAACTAATGTATAATGGATCCTATAATTTGGGTAATCAACCCAACTATATTGATGGCATCTATAATATCAGTAAAAGTTCTAGGCTATCAAATCAAATTACTGTTCAGTTTTCTTTGGCAACTATGTTGGTGGCTAGTATTGCAGAAAGACTGGAGTTTAACAAAGTAAGTCAAACCGTAAGCCAAGTCAATAATTTTACCAATAGCAGCAATACCACCAATATCAGCATCAACCTGAATTATCCAAAAGATTTTAGTATTGGAACTACCTTGGATCACATCAACAACTCAAGCCTAGCCAAACCCACCGTTCTTTGGAATGCGTTTGCTACCTACCGATTTATGAAGCAACAAGGAGAATTAAAGTTGGCTGCCATGGATATACTCAAACAATACCAGAACATTACTAACTCTGTTAACGCATACGGCACTTCTACCAATATCACCAATGGTCTGCAGCAGTATTACATGCTCACTTTCTCTTACTACCCTAGAAAGTTTGGGAAGAAAGGAGAAGGGATGAGGGATTAGGTTTAAAAACACTATGATTTTAATGTTACCCTAAACTATTTGACCTATCAACATCAATGCTTAATCAACTGTCTGCTCTCTTGCTTTAAGGTTTTGGTATTGGTGATTAGGATGGTATACGCCCCGGC
Source organism: uncultured Sphingobacteriia bacterium (assembly GCA_945957225.1). Lineage (GTDB taxonomy): Bacteria > Bacteroidota > Bacteroidia > Chitinophagales > Chitinophagaceae > Sediminibacterium. The sequence goes on from CAMFKK010000205.1 coordinate 2,305, forward strand.
ACTAAACCTACTTAAATCAATCAGGGTAGACTTAGTAAATGAATTGCTTAACAAAACACTACCCTTAGCATCAAATAGTTGGTAATTGATTTTATGTGCAATATTACCTGCATCAAGAAATACCCTGTCTTTAACTGGATTGGGATATAATTTGTAAACACTAGTTTCAACAGATGAATTTACAATACTTGTAACTACATAATTAAAATTATCACTCATAGGGCTATTACAACCATTCAACCTTACCTGAACTGTATAATTTCCACTAGAAGTTGGTCTAAAGGTTTTATCAACAGCTCCTACAATTTCAACAGATTCTTTATGCCATACATTTCCAGTAGCTGCACTACTAACAAGGTCTGAACCAGATTGAGAAATAGTTGGCTTTATGGGACTTGGATTCACCGTAACAGTTAGTGCAGACCTTTTACTTTCACAACCTGAAGTTGCATTGAACTGGCTTACATAATAAATAGTTTGTCCAGAATTTGTAGTGGATACTGTAGGTGCAGTTGAAGAAGCTGTTCCACCAGTAAGATTAGTGCCATACCATAAAAGTGAATTGCCACTAGATGCAACGGCGTTTAAAGTGCTGGCAGCGGTACCTTGACATATTGTTAGATTGGTCACAGTTGGAGCAGTAAGAGAACAGGTTTCTACTCTAAAAATACTAATCCCTACTTCTTCTTTTAAATCCATGTCACGGCTTAATACAATTATACGTTTTCCGTCTTCAGACCAATATGCCCACTGCACTTGTTCCCCACCAGTGGTAGTGAGATCAAGACTATCATAAAAATTAGATTTCCCCTCTGCATCAGCAATTCTATCTCCAATATTATTCATTATAGTCACTGCATTATCTCCAAAACTGCCATTGGTAACTTGCACTCTATCGGCTTGCATTAAGTACTTTCCATCAGGTGAAAAGCTTGCTACACCTGCTCTTCCAGTATGACCCAATAAATTACCATTGTCTCTTCTAAAAATATAGCCTCCAAAAGTGGCCATTCTATCTCCATTGGGCGTAAAAGCTACATCAAACAAACCTGTATATTTTGACCACACAACTTGACCAGTTGCGGCATTAACAATTGTTTGGTCCTTTGACTTGGTTCCCGTACCAATAAACAATCCATCTTTTGTAATGGTCAACCCATTAATAAATGCCCAACCTCCTGTATAAGCGGTCCATATTAAACTGGCAGTTTTTTTATCGGCACTCAGATTAAACCTTCTAAGATAGCCATCCCCAGTACTTATCACAATGGCATTATCATTATCTAACCAAGCAAGTTCCCTGTTTTGCCCATAAGTACTAAGACCCACTTTTGTAAGAATTATTTTTTTCTGCGCAATATCGTACACGTGAAAAGTTCCGGATTGATCCCCAATTGCTAGAAACTTGCCGTCAGCAGAAAATTTTACATTTCTACTTTGAATACCACTGACAATTGTGTCATATATACTGCCATCGTTGCCTTTTAAAATGGCAATAAAATCGCCTCCTCTATTGCCGTTTAAAGCAGTAGGAATGGTTGCTCCATTACTAGCCACTGCCACTAATTTTCCATCAGCCGACATATCACCTCCCCAAGCTTCCCAACCAATATCTTTTGTCCAAAGAATATTACCATCAAAATCTATTTTATATAATTTGCTAGCGGTTACTAAAGACGAGGTGCCCGCCCTATTTTCCTGACCAGGAATACAAACAAAAGTTTGGGTAGATTCTGAAACTGCACCACGCCAAAAACCAGTTGGCGTTTTAATAGATTTTTGTAAACGGATGGTATAGGGAGATGTTTCTATGGTTTCTTCTGTTAAACTAATTGTATTAGTTGATTGTGCTGTATCCAGTTTAAAGTATTCCGATTTCTTACCCCCTTTTCTAATCTTTACAAACCAATCATTTCTTAAAGCCAATTTAAAATCAAACATGTAAGGTATATTGCTGCCATTTCCTGTCTGAGCAATGGTATTTTGGAAACTATTACTTTGTTGGGGGCCACCAGATTCAGTGAATAATTCCAGATTAAAATCTCCAGCCGTTTTTGGATTGACTACTAGTCTAAGAGATTTACTACCTGAACGATATAATTGTAAAGTATCATCATTGATAAAATTGATATTTACGGGTAAATCCAATACCGTTGCTGCATTTTTTGGATAAGGTCCCTGTAATGCTCCTTGATTTTCAGAAAATAAAAAATGAATTTTATAGGTTTTAGAATTGCCACTAGCGGGGGGAATATTTCCCATTTTATTTTCATAAGCACCTTGGGTCCAACATTGTGCAAATCCTTGTTGTCCAACTGGAATTTGTAGGGCTCCTCCATTGGGAAAAGTGGCCCATCCAAATTCACCATGAAGATTTCTTTCAAGACTTGGTGCAGTAAATCCTTCTATATACAAATCAAAATACAGTGGAGCAGCAGTTACATTACTTAGGTTTTGGATACTTAATTTGGCATTCTGATTGCCATCCATTTTTTTGCTAATCGATGTTTTTCCAATATAACTGATCTTATATCCATTCCATGTTGTTTCTTGGGCCTTTAGTTGAATACCAGAGAATAATAGCAATCCTATCAAAGTAAAAATCCTGTTCATATGGGTCTTTTAAAGTGGGAAAACTAAAATAAGGATATTAAATAAAAATTAAAAATAAAAGTAATTAGGGAATAAGGTAGAAGATGGTTGATTTGATGTAATTCACAACTATTTACCTCTAATTGCGCGAATGGTCCAAAACGGAGTTTCTTTTCCCTCAACATTATTAATTTCTATCTCTTTAAATGGTCCGGTAAGCATGGCAAACCGTCTTGAGATTCGGGATGCTTTATCCTTATTTTGAGTCTGTTTTACCAATTCCTCAAAATCCAATATCCCATCTCCCTTCTTGGGAAGTTCTATTTGGTTGGAATATTCAAAATTGCTGACTTTCCCGTTGTACTTGATCATCAACTCTGTTAATTTGATAAATGCATGGTTCACACCTGTTAGC
>CAMFKK010000206.1 GCA_945957225.1 uncultured Sphingobacteriia bacterium
AGCCATTTGTTATTAGAAAATTGATTGAAAGAGGTATCGTAAAAACTGTGAAGAGCGCCAAGAAATTGGTAGATCGCAAAGAAGCAGTGGTTTGGGATATCTTAGAAAATATCTTGAAAGGTCACCCAATCATGCTAAACCGTGCCCCAACATTGCACCGTTTGAGTATCCAGGCCTTCCAACCAAAATTAGTAGAAGGAAAAGCCATTCAGTTACACCCATTGGTTACTTCTTCTTTCAACGCCGACTTTGATGGTGACCAAATGGCCGTGCACGTGCCTTTGAGCAATGCAGCTATTTTAGAAGCCCAATTGTTGATGTTGTCTTCTCACAACATTTTGAACCCGCAGAATGGTACGCCAATTACCCTTCCTTCTCAGGACATGGTATTGGGTCTGTACTACATGACCAAGGGTAAGAAAACCATGGACAATGAAGTAATCAAGGGTCAGGGCATGGCTTTCTATAATATGGATGAAGTGGTGATTGCCTACAATGAAAAAGTAGTAGACCTTCATGCAAATATTCGATTAAAAACCAATGTTCGTGAAAACGGCAAATTGGTTAACAAATTAATAGACACTACAGTAGGTCGCGTATTGTTTAACCAAAACGTTCCGGTTGAAGTAGGGTATATTAATGCTTTATTGACCAAGAAAAACCTGCGTGAAATTATTGGAGACATCATCAAAATCACTGACGTTCCAAAAACGGCTAAGTTCTTGGATGATATTAAAACACTTGGATTCCGTATGGCCTTCCGTGGTGGTTTGAGCTTTAGTGTAAATGACTTGATTGTTCCAGATTTGCGTGACGAATTATTGGACAATGCTAAAACCGAAGTAGAAGAGGTTTGGGATAACTATAATATGGGTCTGATTACCAATAACGAGCGTTACAACCAAGTTATTGATATCTGGAGCCGTGTGGATACGCGTATTACAGAAACCCTGATCCGAGAAATGGCTACTGACAAACAAGGATTCAACTCTGTTTATATGATGTTGGATTCTGGAGCCCGTGGTAGCAAAACACAGGTTAAACAGCTAGTAGGTATTCGTGGATTGATGGCCAAGCCAAGAAAAAGTGGTAGTTCAGGATCTGAGGTTATTGAAAATCCCATCTTGTCTAACTTTAAAGGCGGTCTAAACGTATTGGATTACTTTATCTCTACCCACGGTGCTCGTAAGGGTCTTGCGGATACAGCCTTGAAAACAGCCGATGCGGGTTATTTGACTCGTAGGTTGGTTGACGTTTCTCAAGACGTTGTTATTGCGGAAGACGATTGCGGTACTTTACGTGGAATTGCAACTTCTGCATTAAAAGATAATGAAGACGTAATTGAACCATTAGCAGATAGAATTGAAGGACGTACTTCTCTGCACAATGTATATCACCCAGTTACAGAAGAATTAATCATCCTGGCTGGGGAAGAAATTTCTCACGATGTAGCAAAACAAATTGAAGACAGTGGTATTGAAACTGTTGAGATTCGTTCTGTATTAACTTGCGAAGCTAAGCGTGGTGTTTGTGTAAAATGCTATGGTAAAAACTTGGCTACTGGTTATATTGCTCAACGCGGTGACGCTGTGGGTATTATTGCTGCACAGTCCATTGGTGAGCCTGGTACTCAGTTAACATTGCGTACCTTCCACGTGGGTGGTGTTGCCGGATCTTCCAACATTGAATCTACCTTGAACGCCAAGTTTGATGGTACCATTCAATTTGATGGTTTAAGAACGGTTGATGCACTTAACAATGAAGGAAATAAAGTTCGTATTGTTATTGGACGTACCGGTGAGGTTCGTATCATGGATGTGAAGAACGATCGTTTGATGATCACTAATAACGTTCCTTATGGAGCAACGCTGAACGTGAAAGACGGTCAGCAAGTGAAGAAAGGAGACGTTATCTGTACATGGGATCCATTCAACAACGTCATAGTTGCTGAAGTAAATGGTACCATTAAGTTCTCTGATGTAATTGATGGTGTTACTTACCGTGATGAAGCGGATGAGCAAACTGGTCACAGAGAGAAAGTGGTTATTGAAACCAAGGATAAAACAAAGATTCCTACCATTATAGTAGAAGGTGGCAAAGAAGCCAAACACTATAACTTACCAGTTGGATCACATATTGGTATTGAAGAAGGTGACGACGTTAAAGCGGGTCAGGTATTGGTGAAGATTCCTCGTATCCTAGGTAAGCTTAGGGATATCACTGGAGGTCTTCCACGTGTAACTGAACTCTTTGAAGCACGTAACCCAGGTAACCCTGCCATTGTTTGCGAAATTGACGGCGTGGTTGCTTTTGGTAATGTTAAGCGTGGTAACCGCGAAATCATTGTAGAATCTAGAGACGGAATGGTGAAGAAATACTTGGTTCCATTGACTCGCCAGATCTTGGTACAAGATGGTGACTTTGTAAAAGCTGGTACGCCAATGTCTGATGGTCAAATTGCGCCTGCAGATATCCTAGCCATTAAAGGACCATTTGCTGTTCAAGAATACGTTGTAAACGAGATCCAAGAGGTTTACCGTTTACAGGGTGTAAAAATCAATGACAAGCACGTAGAAGTAATCGTTCGCCAGATGATGAAGAAGGTGGAGATTGTTGACGCGGGAGATACCAAGTTCTTGGAAGAAGACCTAGAAGATAGGTTTGACTTTATAGAAGAGAATGATCGTATCTATGACAAGAAAGTTGTTACAGATGCAGGTGAAAGCAGCAAGTTCAAAGCTGGTCAAATTGTTACCGTACGTGAGTTCAGGGAAGAAAATTCCATCTTGCGTAGAAGTGACAAGAAACTAGTGGAAGTACGTGATGCAAAACCAGCCACTGCAACTCCTGTATTGTTGGGTATCACAAAAGCCTCTTTGGGTGTTCAAAGCTGGATCTCAGCTGCGTCCTTCCAAGAGACAACCAAAGTGTTGAGCCAAGCAGCTATTCAAGGCAAGATGGACAGCATGTTGGGACTGAAAGAGAATGTGATTACTGGTCATTTGATTCCTGCAGGTTCCGGACAAAAAGAGTTCGAGAACATGATTGTAGGTAGCAAAGAAGAATACGAAGTATTGGCCACTACTCGTGAAGCAATGAGCTTTGACGAAGAAGAATAAGCCTTATTTCTGTTAAATCATACCAATGAAAAGTAGGAAGTTTAAAAACTTCCTACTTTTATTTTGTTTATAAAGGAATCTCCTTTTAAACAGGTTCAAACAACTTCAAACAGCAGCCATGAAAAATTTTACAACAGGATTGAATATTGCTTTGGTTCTTGCAGTAGCCGTGCTATTCTACCTTCAGTTTTCCAACAAAAAACCTACAGCAAGTGCTGGAGCAGCCATAGCAGCAGCCCCAGGTAGTTTTAAAATTGCCTATTTTGAAATGGATTCTATTGAAAACCATTATGAGTATTTCAAAGAAGTGCGAAATATATTGCGCGCAAAGGATCAAGACAATGGAAGACAATTGGGGGAAATGAAAAATACTTTTGTTGCTAAATACCAAGAATTGCAGAAGAATGCACAATCTATGACTCAAGCAGAACTTGCTGCCAAACAACAGGAATTAGGTCAAATGGAAAAAACATTCCAAAACAAGGAACAAATGTTGAACCAAGAATTGCAAAATGAAAGTTTCAAGCGTTTGCAAGAAGTAAAGAAACGCATTGAAGACTATTTGAAAGAATACAATAAAGACAAAGGTTTTGCTTATGTATTTACAGGTTCACCTGACTTGATCTATCTAAAAGACACTGCTTATAATATTACCAGTGACTTGATTTTGGGTTTAAATGCCCAAGCCAAGAAGAAGTAAGAACTTCAATCATATTTATTATCTTCAAATCCCGTTATTAAAAGCGGGATTTTTTTATGAGTACAAACAGCAGCTTCAAACCTACCCTTGGTCTTTTTGACGCCACCATGATTGTGGCAGGGGGCATGATTGGTTCAGGGATTTTTATTGTGAGTGCAGATATTACCCGTAATGTGGGTAGCGCTGGATGGTTAGTAGTGGTCTGGTTGATTACCGGATTTATGACCATTACCGCAGCGGTGAGTTATGGAGAATTAAGTGCCATGTATCCCAAAGCAGGTGGTCAGTATGTTTATCTAAAGGAAGTCTATAATCCCTTAGTTGGGTTTCTATTTGGATGGAGTTTCTTTTCTGTCATTCAAACAGCTACCATTGCTGCCGTAGGTGTGGCTTTTAGCCGATTTACGGCTTATTTGATACCAGCAGTTGGAGAAGGGAATATCTTGCTGGATTTGGGCTTTCTAAAGGTTTCTGCAGCTCAAGTACTGGCCATTGCCCTAATAGTCTTTCTCACGTATACCAATACTAGGGGCGTTAAGGGAGGAAAGATTATCCAATCTACTTTTACCGTAACCAAATTGGTTTCTTTATTTGGTCTAATAGTTTTTGGTTTTCTCTTGTCTAAACAAAGTTTCTGGAATGAAAACTGGGCAACTGGATTATCCGCTGTACAAGACCTTGGGGCCAAAGATGCTGCAGGTATTTTGCAACCAACTGGATGGCATCCTATTTCAGGTGCTGTTTTAATTGGGGCCATCGCAGCAGCCATGGTGGGTTCTATTTTTAGTTCTGATTCATGGAATAACGTGACTTTTATTGCAGGTGAAATTAAAAATCCTCAGCGCAATATTGGACTGAGTTTATTTCTTGGTACCTTAATTGTGACTTTGATTTATGTAACGGCTAATTTGATGTATTTACACGTTTTGCCCTTGCAACAGATTGCTTATGCAGAGAATGATAGGGTTGCAGTAGTAGCGGCCAATGCCATTTTTGGAAATGCCGGCACCATTGTAATAGCCGTGATGATCATGATCTCTACTTTTGGTTGTAATAATGGTTTAATACTTGCTGGTGCAAGGGTATACTATACCATGGCTAAAGACGGTTTGTTTTTTAAGAAAACAGGAGAACTAAACAAGAATGCCGTTCCTGAATATGCATTGTGGATTCAGTGTTTTGTTGCTAGTTTGCTTTGCTTGAGTGGTAAATATGGTGACCTATTAACCATGGTTTCATTTGTAGTTGTGATCTTCTATGTATTAACCATCATTGGTATTTTTATTCTCAGGAAAAAACTACCAGATGCGCCAAGACCATATAAGGCTTTTGGATATCCTATTTTACCCTTGATTTATATTGTGATGGCTACCATATTCTGCATTGGATTGGTGTGGACATCGCCTACTTATTCTCTTTGGGGTTTGGGGACTGTCTCTTATACACATCTCCGAGCCCACGAGACCGGAGCCTATCTCG
>CAMFKK010000207.1 GCA_945957225.1 uncultured Sphingobacteriia bacterium
CAACACTCGACTAGTCGTCGGCAGCGTCAGATGTGTATAAGAGACAGGTCCTTGGCTTCTAGAATATCTCGGAATCCTTGCATAGTCAAGCTTCCCCTACCCGTTTTGAGCATGGTAGCTACCAAACCACGAATCATCCCCCTTAAAAAGCGATTGGCCGTGACTTCATAGACTAGGATTCCGTCTTTTTCAATCCATTCAGACCTAATAATTTGACAATTGAAATTATTAACCTGGGTATTGCGTTTGGAAAAAGAGGTAAAATCAGTGTATTCCATTAAAATAGCCGCCGCCTGATCCAAAGCTTCTTTCTGAATGGGAAAGGGATACAACCAAGCAGTTTCCGTTAAAAAAGGGTCTTTCTGGGTATGGATACAATACTGATAAGACCTAGAAATAGCCTGAAACCTGCTATGGGCGTCTTCAGCCACCCGAACAATCTGATGTATAGCTATGTCTTTGGGCAAAACGGCATTGAGCCCATAGACCTGTCTGGAACTGATCTCTAAGACAGAATCAAAATGAAAATAATTTTGCTTAGCATGAACACCAGCATCGGTTCTGGAAGAACCAGTCAGTGAAAAAGGTTGACGAAAAATGGTTTCTAAAGCCTTTGTTACTTCTGACTGAATAGTGTTTCCGGTATCCTGAATCTGGAATCCGCTATAGGCAGTACCCTTATAAGAAAGCTCCAGAAAGTAGCGTGGCATGGCTTATTTATAGGATGATTTGGCCTTTTTGGGAATGGCACCTACCTGTGGCATGGGCAGATTTAAAATGCTCTCGGGTTCTTGCTCCTTAGCACTCTCTTCTTTCAAACGCTTTTTAACCGGCGCGGGAAGGTCTTTGGCTTCATCCAATGCGGGTATAAAAATTTGAACTGTATCTAATTTGGACCCATTCAAAACGGCATAAGCTTGGTTAATCCCATTTACCCCTACTTTTTCATAAGTTTTGGTCACGCTGGTGGTTGGTGCAGGCGCTGGATTTGCGGGTTTATATACCACAGAGGTACCGCTTCCTAAATTGGGATTGCTAATTTTAATCCTTTCGCCCTTGGCATTTTTAGAAATGGTATCAATCACAGGTTTATTTACCTTACTCTCATAATTGATCTTGGCCAGTTCTTTACCAACGGCATTACGAATGGACTCTCGTGAAACCTGATCTAACAAAATAAAATTATTGTCAACATCTTGCTTTAACCAGAATCCACGGTCTTTCTCGGACAGTTGTACCAAAAAAGTTTGACCGGCAAACTGGTGTTTGGGGAAACTAATAGCCAATTTATAATCAGCAGGGGGCAAACTGGGTATTAATAAGTAACCAGTATTATTGGAATAAAAGACCTTATCCCCCATTTGAACCGTGTATGGAATCTTGGCTTCTGTTTGAATATAGATAAAATAGGAGCTCTGGGCATGCAAATGCTGCAGACAGAAAAGGCCTGCAACCAACACCAAAATGGAAAATCCTTTGCGCTGTTGCTGCATCAAATACGGTTTAAAAAGCAAAACTAAGTCAATTCCTAGAATTCATTCATCCCCAGTTATTGGTATAAATCCCTAGATTTTGCCATTTAACTGATTCTTAAACGTTTAAAACAGTCCTACTATTATCTTTACGCCCATTAAATTAAGCCTCATGAAGCAATTACTCTTATTTGTTAGCCTTTTTGCCTTGGGTTTTGCACAAGCCCAACCGGCCAAACCAAACGATGCCTGGAAAAAAATCTATCGCGCAACAGCGCCAAAAATCAATGACCTGGTGCATACCAAACTGGATGCCAAGTTTGATTACAGCAAATCTTATCTCAACGGAAAGACCTGGATTACGTTAAAGCCTCATTTTTATCCAACAGATTCTTTGCAATTAGACGCAAAGGGCATGGATATTAAGCAAGTGGAGATAGTCAAGTCTGGTAAGAACAGTGCTTTAAAATATCAGTACGATGGTTATTTCTTAAATATTCAATTGGACAAAACTTATCAAAAAGACGAAAAATATACGGTCTATATAGCATATACTGCCAAACCCGACGAATTTAAAGTGGAAGGAAGTGCGGCTATTACAGACGCTAAGGGATTGTATTTTATCAATCCAAGGGGTGAAGAAAAAGACAAACCTACACAGATCTGGACCCAAGGTGAGACAGAAGGAACTTCTGTTTGGATTCCTACTATTGATAGACCTAATCAAAAAACTACCAATGAATTTAACCTAACAGTTCCTGCCAAATATGTAACACTTTCTAATGGCAAACTAGTGGCACAGGTTAAAAATGCAGATGGTACTAGAACCGATAGTTGGAAAATGGATCAACCACATAGCCCCTATTTATTCTTTATGGGTGTGGGTGACTGGGCCATTGTAAAAGACAGTTACAAGGGTAAGGAAGTTTGCTATTATGTTGAGAAATCCTATGAGAAAGTAGCTCGCAAAATCTTTGGTCTAACACCTGAGATGATGCAATTCTTCTCTGAAAAAGTAACTGGCATTGATTATCCATGGGTGAAGTACAACCAAATAGTTGGTAGAGACTATGTAAGTGGTGCCATGGAAAACACTACTGCTACCCTGCATCAAGAAAGCGCCCAACAAGACGCCAGACAATTGGTAGATGGCAACGAATGGGAGGGTACGGTTGCACACGAACTCTTTCACCAATGGTTTGGTGATTATGTTACCGCTGAAAGCTGGAGTAACCTAACCGTGAATGAAAGCTTTGCAGATTATAGCCAGCTGCTTTGGTTAGAACACAAATATGGTGCGGATGCTGCAGGCTTTGAACAATACAAAGAAATGAGTTCCTATTTGAATAGTGGCAGTGCGGGTAAAGACCTAGTACGCTTCTACTATAATGATAAGGAAGACATGTTTGACCAAGTGAGCTACCAAAAGGGTGGACGCATTTTACATATGTTACGCAACTTTGTAGGAGACAAAGCCTTCTTTGCTTCATTAAATAAATACCTTAACAGCAATAAATTTGGCAATGGTAGTGCACACAAATTGCGTTTGGCATTTGAAGAAACAACAGGAAAAGACCTGAACTGGTTTTTCAACCAGTGGTATTTTGGAAGTGGACATCCAAAGTTAGACATCAGTTATGGCTATGATGCTGATAAAAAAATAGCCCAAGTATTTATCAAACAAACACAGAGCGGAGAAAAATTATTTAAACTGCCTGTGGCGATAGACATCTATGAAGCCGGCAAAAAAACCAGACACCAGGTTTGGGCTGAAAACAAAGCTGACACTTTCAATTTTGCTGTTAATGCCAAACCGGCATTAATCAATGTTGATGGTGATAAAATTTTGTTGGCTGAGAAAAAAGACAACAAGAGCTTAGAAGAATTTATCTATCAATATACCCATGCAGGATTGTATTTAGACAGAAGAGAAGCTGTTGATTTTGCAAGCAAAAAAATTAGCGACCCCGCTGCTTATCAATTAGTGGTTAAAGCATTAAATGATCCATTTGATAGAATCCGTGCAAAAGCCTTGGGTAGTTTTGGTACAGCAAAAATTGATGCAGCTACTTTAGCCAAAATTGAAAGCATTGCTAAAAATGATCCCAAAAGAATGGTTAGAGCCGATGCCATAGATATATTGGCCAAACAAAAAAATAGTGCTTACGCTAGTTTGTTTGTAGCAGCAACAAAAGACTCTTCTTATACTGTGGCTGGTGCTGGTTTAGAAGCACTGTCACAAATTGACAGTGTACAAGCTTTTGCTATTGCACAAGCTTTATCAAAAGAACCCAGCAAAGGAAGATTGAATGCTGCCATTTCTAATGTGATCATTGAGTTTGGTGATGAATCTGCATTTGATTTTATTTTGAACAGCTTTTCCAAAATGCCATTAGGCCAAGAAAAATTTGGTGCAGTTGCATCTTTGGGTGAATTCTTAAACAAAGTAAACAATACCAAAAACTTTGAAAAAGGGGTAGATGAAATTGTAAAATTCCGTGACGAGATTCCAGGACAAATTAAATCACAAACAGATCCTTATATCAATAATATGATTCTTAAAACACTTGCTGGTAAAAAAGAAGCTGCAGGCGCTAAAGCCATGGCCGATTATATCAACAGCAAATTGCCTGCTGCCAAAAAATAAACAGCATGATGAAATTGAAAAAGCCATCTCTTTTGGGGATGGCTTTTTGCTTGGTTGATGTTGGGAACATTACTGCTCAACAACGAGTTTCAATTTTATCTTAAGACTAATTGGTGAATTAATCTCGGCAGTTTCTGTAGTACCTGTCATGTCTGTTGTTGATTCTTCCTTTAATAATAAACCATTGGTTCTATTATACCAACGTCTAGCCGTTGCATATCCTTTGAGATTTTGCTTAATCTCCATTTCCTGCATTTTGGTAACGGTACTTATTTTAGAATCCGTTGTGATATTTATTTCCACTTCGGTAGGGCTAACATTCATGACAGTATAATGATTGACTGAGCGCATATCGGCATTGCCCAATGAGTCAACCCATTGATATCCCTGTACCAATTTGGAAGGCGCAACCAATAAAAAAAAACGATTGGGCTCATCAAGATTAGCCGTAATGGTTGGTGCCGGTTTTACCTCTGTCTTAGAAACCAATTTATTGGAATCCATCACTAAGACAATGGGCTGGTTGAGTATTTCTTGAAAGGCAGCTAATTCAGGCGCCGACATAGATGAAGCACTATCGGTATCTATTTTCTGTTCCATCCCAACCATATTCATTTCCATCTTGAATCTTCTGGGAGTAATGGACAGGGTATACCCCGTATTGGTAATGGCTTTTAATTCAAAGTCATGATAAACAGTAGATGTATTTCTAATTTCCTGGTGCTGATCCATCATGGTGGCATCAATGGTATTCTCTGTTTGAGTAACCAATTTGAATGTTTTACCAATGGGAACTTTTAGATACTGTGCCTTTAATATGGCACTGCTACTAAAGCTTGCCACAAGAATGAATAGGTATTTTCTCATAGTACCGGATTTAAGTAAGACTACCAACTTCCGCTGGCTCCGCCTCCTCCACTGGATCCACCGCCGAATCCACCAAATCCACCACCGCCGCCGCCAAAACCACCTCCCCTACTTCCTCCCCCACCTGAGAGCAAGGAAGTCCAGAACAGGGTTTCAGCAATATTGCCTGCTCCTCTACGGCTCATCATACCGCCTCCACCACCGCGTCCGCCGCTAACTAGGGCAATGACAATTACTAATATGATTAAAAAAGTAATCAAGGACCCGCCTCCACTACCTTTTCCTTTTGTTGCTTTTTCTC
>CAMFKK010000208.1 GCA_945957225.1 uncultured Sphingobacteriia bacterium
AACGTATTTACTGAATTTTTTACTGCAATAACTTACCTAATTCATTTGTATCAGGAAATATGCCTTTCATTTGCGCCGGTGTTTGTTTTGAAGTTTTATAAGTAGCTACTCCCATTGCCTTATCAAAACTTTTGATTGCAAACTCAACTACTGTATTATTTTTCTCTTTGCAAAGCACAATGCCAATACTGCTATTTTCCTGCTGCAGTTTCACTTTTTCATCCAGCACATTGAGATAAAAATTGAGTTGACCGGCATCAGCAGGTTTAAATTTACCCTTCTTCAATTCAAAAGCCACCAGACACTGCAGGTATCGGTTAAAAAATAATAGATCTATAAAAAATTCATCCCCATCCACTTCAAGCCGATATTGGTTCCCAATAAAGCAAAATCCCTTACCCATTTGCAGGATAAAGTTTCTGATATTTAAAACGACCTGTTGTTCAATGTACCGTTCGTCTTCCAATTCGTCGCCTGCAATAAAATCGAGCAGGTACTCATCCTTGAATACTTTTAAAGCCGAGGGCTTTAAACTCTCAGACAAAGTGCCTAAAAAATTGTTGGGTAACTTACCTTCCTTTCCGTATAGGTTGTTTTCAATATGGTGTTCCAGAACTGTCAGTGACCAGAAGTTGGCTGCTGCTGACTGGATGTAGAAAATCCGCGCATCCCAAGCCTTTGTTTTGGTTAGAATGACGAAATGATGGGAGAAGCTGACACTTGTAAAAGCCTCATAAAATGCTTCATTTTCGATTAGGTTCGACAGTGCCGAACCTATTAATCTACTCTCACTTGGCCAGCTAATTGGTTCGACGGCGTCGAACCTATTACAAGATGGGGGCCATAGGCATCTGAAAATAGCCGTATTTTTTTGAGATTGCCAGAAGAAAATCCCTTTAGCCCTGGGAGTTCTTTCTGTAGGTCTACAGATATCTGGTCGAGAACTTTGGCGCCCCATTTTTGAACCCTAATTTTGTCCGAAATCATTAGGCCGGTTCTAAAATAGAGCATCAACTGTTCTCTGTTCGCTAACCTTGCAGCCACATAGCGGCTCTGCACAATTTGTTGCTTAATGGATTGAATAAAGTCAATGTAGCCTTTGTCAATTTTCATATTTGCCATTTTCGTTTAAGTATTTGTTGAAAAATAAAATCCCTAAAGCGTTGATTGCTAAGCAACAATGCTAGCCAATCGCTTTAGGTCCATTATAAATAAGTTCGAAAATTGTACAGGGAGGACGACCAACAAGCAGCCGCTCAACGAAAGTTGAGCGGCTGCTTTGTTGAGGCCCCCCACCTCCAGGATCAGCGAGCGCATGCGAGCTAATCCTGGCATGCTGTCCAAATATAAAATCTCATTCATTTAAAATCTTCGCTACAGTAAACTCGCGCAGCGAGCCCAGTCTTATTATCCACGCAAACAATCACCTCCCGCAACGAGCCATCTTTTTCAAACAAGCCCCCGGTTCCACAAACCTAGATTATTCGTATTTTAGCCGCGAATTCTCCCCAGAAAATCATTAATTCTATTTCATGAAACGCATCATTTTATTTTTTCTTCTAGCCTCTATATTCTTTTTTTCCAACACCGCCATTGCACAACAAGAAGAAAAAAAATCCAAACCCTTCAAACTAAAATTGGGTTACAGTAGCAATCAAATTTTTAACGGAAGAGCAGATTCTCTAGAAGTGCCCTACCTAACTGGCTCTTTTAAATATCTGGACAAATCAGGCTTCTACGCCAAAACCAGTTTGTCTTATTTAACCAGTTCCTATGCTAATAGAATTGACTTGATTGGTTTGGGTATTGGATATCAAAAATTATTTAATGATCAGTTTCTCATATCAGCTTCATTTGATAAGAATTTTTATAATTCCAATAGCTTTTCTGTGAGTTCAGAAATCCTGGGTAATGCGGGCTTGAATTTTTACTACTTGAATGATTATGTTGATCTTGGAACCAGTCTGGGAGCCAATTTTACCACGGGTAAATCCGATATGAGCATTTCCTTTGACGCATCACACGAATTCAGTTTTGGCAATGACAATTGGAGTATTGAACCAACTGCCAATGTGAATTTCTCTACCAGGTATTATAGTGAACTCTATAGCAATACCAGAACCACCAAAACATCCAATTCTGGTTCGCAGGTAAGGGGTACTGATACTCAAACAAAACAAACAATTGGTGCCGGTGATCTAACTTTACTGAATTATGAGTTCTCTTTACCAATCTATTATTATGGAAACAATTTTGGTGCATGGATTTCTCCGGCTTATTCTATTGCACAGAATCCAGCTCTGATTCTTACCACCACTACATCTACCAGAACCAGTGGTGGTAATGGTCAGCCTCAAACCACCACTACAAGTTCTTACAGCACTGAAAAAATCCAAAACTATTTTTATGTGGAAGCTGGGGTATATATCAAGTTCTAATTTTCAAGTATAGGAATAAAAAAAGCAGATTATCAGAATCTGCTTTTTTGTAAATATGAATTGGAAATTATGCGCCAGTTCCTGTTTTAGATTTTTTCTCTTTGCCTTCTTTCCCTTCCTTGCCTTCATGTTTGCCTTCTTTGCCTTCGTGTTTGGCATCCTTGCTATCATGCTTGGCTTCTTTTCCCTCATGTTTGGCTTCATGAGCTTCATGCTTGGCTTCTTTTGCTTCGTGTTTAGCTTCTTTAGCCTCATGCTTTGCTTCTTTAGCCTCGTGTTTTGCTTCAGATTTTTTTCCTTCTTTACCAGAAGACTGTGCCATTGATGTAAAGGCAAGCATCAAAGCCATAGCAGATAAGAATACGGTCTTTTTCATGATTCTTTTTGTTTTGTTTGAATGATAGATTTCTAAATTAAGCAATGAATTTGACAGCCGATGTTAAAAAACCATCAAAATTCATTGGTAACTAAGTGGTTAGATACTTTAGGCTTGGAAAATGTTGCCTGAATATTTTTTTATAAATTTATGATATGAATAAATTAAAGCATAAGTACCTGATTCTTTGGCTTTGTGCATGTCCTTTTTTTTGGGCTTGTAAAAAAGACAATTTACAAGCAGGTGAAAAACTAGAAATCTATTTACTCAGTACCACCCAATTTGTCTCTGGTGCTTGTCAGGTAGATCCCAGTAAATCTCTTGTGCAAGACAGTGCTTTTATAAAGAATGAAGACATTCTATCTTATTCAAGTAGTAGCTACCAATTTATTTTTACTAAATCGGCATACGATAAAATCAAGACCCTTAACCCTAGAACCGTATTGGTTGTTGCTGTAGACAAGCAGTTAATTTATTATAGTGTTTATTTTCCCATTTACTTTAATTCTATCTGCGACAAATCAATTGTATGGGATTTTAACCTAGATGCAAGCAATGGAATTACTATGAAGTTGGGTTATCCTGGCATGATTCAAGGAAGTACCATTACTGATAACAGAAATGATCCCACCATTTTAGCTACCCTCAAAAGACAAGGAAAGTTATTATAGCAAATCTATGATCTTACCTGTTTTTGTTGTATTTTGAAAATAGCAAAATCAGATCATATCAAAACCATTTTCAAAAACAAACTGCCCCTCTTATATGGCATCGCGCTAGCTGCTATTTTGTTTTTAATAAAATGGTTGGAATACCAATTCGTGATTATTGATCATGCTTTAGAAATTTATATTGGGGCCATTGCATTAATCTTTACAGCCTTGGGAATCTGGTTGCCATTAAAACTGAGCAAACCCAAACTTCAAACAGTAGTAATAGAAAAAGAAGTCTACCTGCAAAAGCAAGACCCGGATTATGTTCCGGATGAACAGCAGCTGTTGAAAATGGGCATTAGTAGAAGGGAATGGGAGGTCTTATCCTTAATGTCTCAGGGGCTCAGTAATCAGGAAATTGCCAATCAGTTATATGTTTCTCTCAACACGGTGAAAACCCATGGGTCCAATCTGTTTTTAAAACTAGAAGTTAAAAGAAGAACCCAAGCCATTGAGAAGGGAAAGCGAATGGGACTAATTGGATAATTCAGTAATGCTTTTGTATGATTTCTACAATTTTCTAGTGAAATCACCCAAAAGTATGAGTGATATTATATTTTAAGACTTGATTTTTACAGCAAACAAAATAACCAACATGAAAAAGACAGTCATTGTATGCGGGCTAATTGCGGGCCTAATTAGTTCTTCCTTATTTATTGGATTAATGTTACTTGGAAAAGCAGGTGACATGAATTTCAAAAATGGGATGGTATATGGATTCTCCTTAATGATCCTTGCCTTCTCTTTGATTTTTGTAGGAACCAAATCTGTTCGGGATCAAAATGGGGGAACCATCAGTTTTGGAAAAGCCTTTCTGGTTGGATTATATATTAGCCTGATTGCATCAACCGTTTATGTATTGGTATGGATGATTGATCTGAACCTCTTTATTCCTGATTTTGCTGAAAAATATGGAGCTCATATTTTAGACCAATTAAAAGCAACAGGTGCCAGTCAGGCTGCCATTGCCAGCAAAGCAACAGAACTAGCCAATTTCAAGAAAATGTATGATAGTCCTGTCTTTGTTGTGCTAATGACTTATGTAGAAATCTTACCGGTTGGGATCCTGGTTTCTTTGATCAGTGCCTTGTTAATGAAACGAAAAACCAAGGCTTAAAACTTGCTTAACTGTTTCACTGTGAAATACTTAGTTTAAATTGTGGTGCCATACAGCAGTTAGCGCCTAGATGGTATCATACTTTAAACGCCTCCAATGAAACAGTTATTTTCCTTATTTGTCTTTGCCTGTTTATCTATAACGGTGCATGCACAAACCGATAGTTTATTAGCAAGTTTACAAACTAGTTCTAACCAAACACAGGAATTATTCCCTAAGAAAATGCTTTTCACCCAACGTTGGGCCTGGGGCGAACACGGATTATTAAGGGGCGGTAAAACAGTAACTCCAGAAATTCGCTTGCGCGATATGAAGACCAGAAGAAGCATGTTGGTGGCACACCAGGTATTTGGATTTGCCACCCTTGCTGGATTTATTGGACAGGGAATTGTAGGTGCTAAATTGTATGACAATCCTGGCGATAGAGGGTTGAAACAAACGCATGAAGCCTTAGGATTTGCTGTAAATGCTACCTATTCCTTAACTGCCATATCTAGTTTGTTTGCACCACCACCATTGGTTCAAAGAGACAAGGGTGTAAGTTCTATTAGATTGCACAAATGGTTGG
>CAMFKK010000209.1 GCA_945957225.1 uncultured Sphingobacteriia bacterium
AATTGTAACAATGGCACAAGCAAAAAAAGCCGTCAAGTACGTCTATTCTTTTGGCGGTGGTAAAGCAGATGGAAATGAATCCATGAAGAATCTTTTAGGTGGCAAAGGTGCCAACCTAGCAGAAATGGCCGGTCATCCCAAACTCAAACTTCCTGTACCTCCAGGATTCACTATTACTACAGAAGTATGTACCTATTATTATCAGAACAAGAAAAAATATCCCCCGGTTTTGCAAGCTCAATTGCAGAAAGCTTTATCAGAAGTAGAAAAATTGATTGGCAAAAAATTTGGCGACGTAAATAATCCATTATTGGTTTCAGTAAGATCCGGTGCGCGTAAATCTATGCCAGGTATGATGGAAACCGTATTGGATATTGGCTTAAATGAAAAAACCATTGAAGGAGTAATCAAACAGTCTGGTGACGCACGTTTTGCCTATGACGCCTATAGAAGGTTAATCATGATGTATGCCGATGTGGTAATGGAAAAAGCAGGTGGCATTGAAGTAAAAAATGGCAAAGGCATTCGTAAAGTATTGGATGAAAAGTTAGAAAAAATCAAACATAAAAATGGCTACCAGTTTGATACCGACTTAAAAGTAGATGAACTAAAAGCACTTGTAAAGGACTTTAAAGCAACCGTATTAAAAGTGTTGGGCAAACCATTCCCAGAAGACCCATTTGAACAATTATGGGGTAGCATTGGTGCGGTATTTAGTAGCTGGAGTGGTAAGCGCGCCATTGAATACAGAAGAATTGAAAAAATTCCTGATGAATGGGGTACTGCCGTAAACGTACAAGCCATGGTTTTTGGTAACATGGGTGATACCAGTGCAACTGGTGTAGCATTTACAAGGAATCCAGGTAATGGTGAAAATAAATTCTACGGAGAATACTTATTAAATGCACAGGGTGAAGACGTAGTAGCTGGTATTCGCACACCTGCACCCGTGAATGAATACTCCAAAAATGATCAGAGCAAACACTTACCTACATTGGAAAAAACCATGCCAACAGTGTACAAAGAATTGTTTACTATTCAGTCTAAACTGGAAAAGCACTACAAAGACATGCAGGATATTGAGTTTACTATTGAAAAAGGAAAACTCTATATGTTGCAATGCAGAATTGGTAAACGAAATGGTATTGCTGCAGTGAAGATTGCGTCAGATATGTACAATGAAAAAATTATTGACGCCAAAGCTGCCGTGATGCGTGTAGGACCCAATCAGTTGGTAGAATTATTACTACCCATGTTGGATCCAAAAATTCAAGCAGCTACTAAGCCTATTGCTAAAGGATTGCCAGCAGGACCAGGTGGTGCCAAAGGCCGTGTAGTATTTAGTTCCAATGATGCAGTTGAATGGGCAAGCAAGGGTGAAAAAGTAATCTTGGTTAGAGAAGAAACTTCTCCTGAAGACGTAGACGGTATGCATAAATCTCAAGCCATTTTAACTACAAAGGGAGGCATGACATCTCACGCTGCATTGGTGGCCCGTGGTTGGGGTAAGTGTTGTATTGTTGGCTGCGCCGATATAGAAATCCATAGCGAGACCAAGTCTTTTAAAGCCAATGACGGAACATTTATCAAAGAAGGAGATTGGATTAGTTTAGATGGAACCAAAGGTTTGGTATATCATGGAAGTATGCCATTGGTAGACATTGATATTGATAAGAATCAGGCTTATAAAAACTTAATGAAGCTGGTAGACAAAGTAAAAGTATTGGGAGTACGCACCAATGCTGAAACACCCAATGACGCCGCACAAGGTTTGAAATTTGGTGCAGAAGGAATTGGCTTATTCCGCACAGAACATATGTTTTATGGAGAAGGAAGTGATGAACCACTGTTCTTGTTGCGCAAGATGATTGTGAGCAAAACAGAAAAAGAAAGAAGGGTAGCATTAAATGACCTTAGCAAATTTGTAAAGAAAGACGTAAAAGCCACATTGCTTACCATGCAAGGCTTGCCTGTTACTTTCCGTTTATTGGATCCACCATTGCATGAATTTGTGCCACATGATTCAGCCAAATTGCATCAACTAAGTAAAGAGTTAGGCATTAGTATGAGTTTGCTGAAAAGAAGGGTTTTGGCTTTGCATGAAAACAACCCAATGCTAGGTCACCGTGGTGTTCGCTTAGGCATTAGTTATCCAGAGATTACTGAAATGCAGATCAGGGCCATCTTAGAAGCTACTGCTGAGCTCATCATTTCTGGTAAGAAAGCATTGCCTGAAATTATGGTACCTGTTACTTGTACTGTAAATGAATTGGTACATCAGAAAGCCATTGTAGACAGGGTATACCAAGAAGTTTGTGAAAAAACCAAACTGAAAAAAATCCCTTATCTCTATGGCACCATGATTGAAATTCCAAGAGCGGCATTAAAGGCAGAGAAAATGGCTACAGTGGCAGATTTCTTCAGCTTTGGTACCAATGACTTAACACAAATGAGTTTTGGCTTTAGCCGTGATGATATTGGCGGATTCTTGCCTAATTACCTAGATCAGAAAATCTTGGAAGACGATCCATTCCAAACCATTGATCAAGAAGGTGTGGGTGAATTAATCAAATTTGGTACAGAACGCGGACGCAGCACCAAACCCAATCTAAAAGTGGGGATCTGTGGTGAACATGGAGGTGATGCTGAGAGTGTGATGTTCTGTCACAGAATTGGTTTGAACTATGTTAGTTGTTCTCCGTTCCGTGTGCCCATTGCCCGTCTGGCTGCGGCACAGGCTGCCCTATTATTCCCAAGGAAAAAATAGGCAGGTCACTGTTTGAAAAAACAGTTTAATGGATCCCCGGTTGTTGAAACCGGGGATTTTTTATTGCCTATTCAACCATTCCGTTGGTACAGGAATAATGCAAATATTCATGGTTCTATTATCTGCCGATAACATGGCCGATTCAATCTGAATCTTGGTACCATCTGGACTCATAGTTGGATGAGGATGATCTGCTGCAGATGTTTTATGACCCGTACTCAGCATTTTCATTTCACGGGTCTTTCTATCTATCAAATAAATACTTCTACTAAAGTCATCGCCAACGGCCCATCTGCCATCTGGTGATCCACTTACATGCCAAAGTCCGCTACCACTGGGCGTTTGACCCACAATGCTCATTTCTCTGGTTCTTAAATTGACAATCCCCAATCCTGTTGGTTTTTCTCTGGTACCAGAAATTCCCCAAGCTGCTTCTTGACCCGGATTAGCTCCTCCCACTGCTGTTCCTGCAGCATGATTGGCACTGGTATTGGGAATGGGTCTATGTCCCATAATGGCTATTGCAACCTCGTCTTTTGAAATCACTGCTTCATGTGTTACCCATTCGTGATCCGCTTCAGGATACAATGGTCTTAAACCAGAACCGTCTGCTAAAACAGTCCAAGTTCGCTGGGGCGATTTTCCACCCGTCTCCCAACAAAACACAATTTCCCCAGCAACCCAAGGATTGGTTTGAATATGTCCAATTTGAAAAGGAACGGAGACCACATATTTGGTTTCACCCGTCTTAACATTTAATGCGCCAATCCCAGAGGGACCTGCGCCCATATTACGCGGACCAAAATTGGATTCTAATTTGGTGCCCGGTTTCAAGTACTTAGCGGCAGCTTCTCTACTCACCCTAAAATATACCCAGTCTTCCATACCGTCTAAAGCCATATCGCCCCCGGCTCCCCATTCTTTAGGGGTTGTTCCGCAGACCCTTTGGTAATAAGCAGCTTCTTTTAATTTACCAGATTCACTGTCTTCAAATAATTTTTTTAAATCCACTTCTATCACTTGAACCGCTGCATTTTTAGCTGTATCCCTCAACTTTGTTCCAGGTAAATATGGATTGCGCAAGAAATATAATTTCATAGACCTTCTGGCAATATTGAGCATGCCATTATAACCTCCTTCAGTAACCTGAACTAAGTCACCAGTGGCTTCATTCACAGCCATGGCTTCTCCTTTAACCATACCAGAGCTAAAGATTAACCATTTGCCATCAGAAGTCCATTGATTATGGGTTTGATAAATTTTCCGATCTCCATGTGGTTGGCTGGTTAAAAAAATCAAATCAGTTCCAGTTACAGGGTCCTTGATGATTCTTTTTTCTGAGGGGAATCTTTTGCCAATCTGAGCCATTGTAGTAAAAACCAATAGGCAATAAAATGGCAGTAAGTACAATCGTTTCATATAGCAATTTGAGATGGAACCGGAACTCGGTTTTTAAAACTACTGGTAAAAATAAACCCTTGCATCCTGAAGCATCCTGTCTGATTGGCAAAAGGAGTAAACTGGTAGAAATGGTTATCTTAGTGATAAATTACCTAAATGAGATTTATCTTAAAAACACTAATTACCGCTATTGCTGTGTTGGTAGCTGCTTATATTTTAGACGGGGTACATGTAAAAGATAGTATGACAGCGGTCTTGGTTGCTGCAGTATTGGGCTTATTAAACAGCTTTGTAAAACCCATATTAATTATCATTACCATACCCATCACCGTTTTTACACTTGGATTATTTCTACTTGTGATTAATGTGCTAATCATCAAATGGGTATCTGACCTAGTGCCCGGATTTAGGGTTGATGGTTGGGTCTATGCCCTGTTATTTAGTTTAGTGGTATCAATTGCAAGTTCACTTATGGAAAGTCTGGTGGGAACCAATCAGCCCCCACCAAATAATGAAAAATTTTAAACAAGGATACCAGTATCTATAATTCCAAAATCAGTTCTCTTACTTTGCCACTGATATAGTCACGGACTTCATTGAATTGATCTGATTCCATATACTTAGGATCTGGAATTTGCCAATCCACAAAACGTTTGGCAGGCATCCAAGGGCACGCATCACCACAACCCATTGTTACAACCACGTCAAATGGAGCATACTGCTCCACTTCTTTCAAAGACTTGCTATCATGTGCGGAAAGTTCATATCCCAGTTCTTTCATGGCAGCTATAGCTTTGGGGTTTACCACACCACTTGGTTTACTTCCAGCACTATAAGCTTCAATATTTCCCTCACCATGAATGAGTGCAAATGCCTGACTCATTTGACTTCTATTACTATTTTCAACACAGACAAACAGGAGTTTTTTCTTTGACATCAACCAGTATTTAAATTGATTTTTTAAATTGCAAATCCTTCAACTTTTTTTCACTCTTCACTCTTCACTCTTCACTCTTCACTCTTCACTCTTCACTCTTCACT
>CAMFKK010000210.1 GCA_945957225.1 uncultured Sphingobacteriia bacterium
GGCGTGCACGCCGATTCTTTGGCCAAGAGCATGGGCATTCAAGACGGAGATAATCTCTATGCCATTGACGGCAGGGTAGTGGAAGATTTTGGAACCATTGTGCCTGATATTGTAACTTCCGATGCCAAGAAAATTACGGTGGTTAGAGCAGGTCAAAAAATTGACTTGGAGATCCCAGAAGCCCTTATTAAAAATCTGTATACCAAAGCTGGTAAGCGCGGAAGAGCTGGGGATCTTTCTGCAGACTTTATCAGTATGCGTTATCCCGCTATAGTTGATTCAGTTGCAAAAACTGCCAAATTTACATCAGGCAAATTTGCCAAGGGCGATACCTTGATTGCTTTTAACAAACACCCTTTCCAATACTTTCATGAATACGAAGCATTGAACAAAGGCTTTGCGGATTCAGTGGTTGAGTTTACGGTGAAACGCGGTGCTGATACCGTTGCAGTTAAAGTACAATTGAATAATAAAGGTGCTGTTGGATTTTTCCGTAAGACTCCTTTTGCTATGTTTGGTACAGTGAGCAAAGACTATGGTTTGGCAGAGGCCATTCCCATGGGTTTTAATCGTTGTTTTGAAACACTGGATAGATATATTACTGGCATCAAACAAATCTTTACCGGTAAAGTAAATGCCAGTGAATCATTGGGTAGTGTGATCAGTATTGGAAATACATTCCCAGGTGTTTGGGACTGGCAAAAGTTCTGGACACTTACAGGTATCTTTTCTATCATTTTAGCATTCATGAATATCCTACCTATTCCAGCATTGGATGGTGGTCACGCATTGTTCACTTTGTATGAAATGATTACTGGCCGTAAACCTGGTGACAAGTTTATGGAATACGCACAGATGGTGGGTATGGTGCTGTTGTTGGGTCTAATGGCTTATGCCCTTGGTCTTGACTTCTGGCGTTTGTTTAAATAGTTTAACAGGTAGCATTCTTTGGAATGGCTACCTTTGCATTTTGGGGTCGTATTGGTTTTGACAGCATATGTCACGGTTGGTGTAAGCATGCAGTGCGTTGGATAATTAGCACTTGAATCTGAATATTCAAACTTCAAATGGCAATACTCAGTATGCCATGGCTGCTTAATCAGTGATTAAGTAACCATTCGGGCCCCGGCTAAGGTTGGTCTCTTACCTCTTGCCGCCGCCGACTCAAAACAAAAGAGAATGCTGCAACGGAAGGCTGTGACCGTTGCCTAAGACCATCCAGCTAAGCATTTGGTTGGTTTGTTTCTTTCCGGCTTGATGCCTACAAGCAATAAGAAAATACGCATGTAGAAAGCTAATGGTAGCGATGTTTGGACAGGGGTTCGACTCCCCTCGACTCCACTTTAAAAGGGTCTTGTGAATGTAGGTTTGCAAGACCTTTTTATTTTGTACCTATGAAAGAAGGATATCAATTATTTTAGCAAGGTAGTATTACACATACTTTTATAAAATCAAGTTTTGAAGAGCCATTTTGTTCCATATTTTCCCTACCATTTGTTCAATATTGCAAGACATTATGTTGCATTATTAGCGTTATTCTTATTAAGTAATGGTATTAGCGCTAGTACCAATGATAGTATCCTTATTACGCAATTATTACAAAAATTGGAAGATTTGCAAATCAAAGAAAATGGCATTTTTCCAAAAGGTTCCTTCCCTTCCTATAGAATGTATGCCTTAAATAAAACAAGATATAAGGCAGATGTGAATCCTTTTTTTACCGGGCTTATCTCCTTTACTTTACAGGATTTAATGCCTCATTTTTCTTCCTCCCAACAGCAAAAAGCTAGGCTAATCATCGATAGAGCAAAAGCTATTTATCCAAAGTTCAAGAATAGAAAATACCCGGAAAGGAATACCTATAATTTCTGGCCTACAGATACGGTTCAAATTTTTCCCAATGGCGGTTGGTTAAATTTATTCAATCAACCTCAAGCATTGGCAGATGATTTTGACGATACGGTAATTCTTTTGATGGCACAAAACGCTAGTGATTCCGAGGCCCAAAAAGTGCATGAATTCATGCAATTGTTTAGAAATGGCTATAAGAAAAAGGTCAACAATACATTAGATGCATATAAAAACATTGGGGCGTATTCAACTTGGTTTGGAGAGAAAATGCCCATTGATTTTGATATAAGTGTGATTTCAAATGTGTTGTATTTTGTTCAATGGTACCATCTGCCTTGGACGCAGGCTGATAGTGCAAGTTTAACGCTGATGACCAAAATTATTGAAGACAAAACTTATATTAAAGCTGCTAACCTTATTTCTCCTCATTATGTATCCACCCCGGTCATTTTATATCATATTTCTAGGCTAATGGCATTAAAACCTATTCCTGCACTTGAAACTTTAAAACCTTCTTTGATTGCTGAAACAGAAAAATTATTAACATCAACAGATGCATTCTTGGATCAAGTATTGCTTAGTACCGCTTTACTTAGGTGGGGTAAAATGCCTCCTGCCATTACTACCCCTAAAGCCAATAGTATCAGCGAGTTAGTAGAAGATGATAGTTTTTGTTTCTTTATTGCCAATATAGCTTCCATGTTGCCCAATCCATATAAAAAAACGGTCACTGATTTAGGTATTGGAAGGTTTTATTATCATAGCCCTGGGTATAATTATCTGCTCTTATTAGAAAACCTAGTTTGGCAACAAAGAGGACTGTCAAAATAGTTGACAATATGGGCTGTCTAAATGGTTGATGGAAACTATTTGTGTTCAATTTTTTTTTTGCTGTTTTTTTGTAAATTCATGACCAAAATTTACAAACCCAGCTTATGAAATCCTATTTTCTATTATTCCTTTCTGTAGTTCTGTCTTTTTCAGCTTTGGCGCAAAACACAAAGCCTGCTGAAAAATCTACCAAATCAGATATTGTTTTAAAAGTCAATGGAGATGAAATGGTTGGCAAAATCACCAGCATCTCGGACAATGAAATCAAGTTTATTTATGAAGGTGAAACACTGGAATATACCATCAAGAAAACAGATATTTTAAAAGTAACCTATAGTAGTGGCAGGGTGGAATTTTTTAATCGCCAGCAATTGCCTTCTGAAAAGAAAGAAGCTGCTGAACAATCACCCGCTCCACAGGCCAGTGCTAAACCTGCTCGTACTTATGAGGTAGCAGCTGGTGATCATCACAATAAAGTGGCCATTCTTCCCTTTGGATATATTCGTGATGGCCAATCAGGCGCAAAAGAGATCAGTATCAAGGTTCAAACAGACGCTTATACTTTTTTACAAAAACACTCTGCTGGATATACCTTATTAGACCCAAGAACTACCAATGCATTATTGATTAAGGCTGGCGTAACCAGAGACAATATTGAAGGATTTACCTGGGATGAAATTTGTAATATTTTGGGTGTTGAATTTATTGTAGAAGGAACAGTGACCATTGTAAAAGGCATGCAATCATCTAGTACAAATTCAAGTTTTAACGCCAACAATGACGGAAATGGAAAATCTTACAATGGAAATACTAGGGCCTATGGTAGTACCACATCAACTACTGCGCAGTATTATGGAACAAGTGTTTTATTGAATGTGTTTAATGATAAGAACCAAAATATTTACACGGATAATCACAAGGCATTTTTGAATAGCACCAATGCCCAATACAATACCACATTGGAATATTTGTTAAAGCGAATTCCTTTGTACCGCAAATAAACATAATGCTTGAGCTTTCTCAAGGATTGAGATAACTTTGGCAAAAGCATTTTATGGAACTGGGTATTGGCATGTTTGGTGATTTGAATGTAAGACCTAATGGTACTATTCAAGATACCGGAGAGCGTTTGAAAGAATTGATAGAAGAAATCAAATTCATGGATCAACTGGGGATTGATTTCTATGGAATTGGTGAACACCATCGCCCAGAATATGCAGTAGCTTCTCCTGAAATAGTATTAGCCGCCGCCGCATCTGTAACCAAAAACATTAAACTAGGATCTGCCGTTTCAGTTTTGAGCTCTTCGGATCCTGTTAAGTTATATCAAGACTTTGCCACTTTGGATCAACTGTCTGGTGGTAGGGCTGAACTCATGGCAGGTAGGGGAAGTTTTATAGAATCCTATCCACTCTTTGGTTATGATTTGGATGACTATGAAGCTTTGTTTGAAGAGAAGCTATCACTTCTAACGCAAATCAACCAATCACCCAAGATTACATGGAACGGTAAATTTAGAGCAGCACTCAAGAATCAATTGATTACACCAAGAGCTGTAGCGGATCATTTGAATATTTGGATTGCCATTGGTGGTACACCTGCATCAGTAGTTAGGGCTGCTAAATATGGTTTGCCTGCGATGTTTGCTATTATAGGTGGTGATCCGGCACAGTTTCAACCACTCTTTCAATACTATAAGGACTGCTATCAGGAGTTTGGTCACCCCATGGAAAAATTTCAAGTAGGTGTACACATGCATAGTTTTTTTGGAGAAGATGCGCAGCAAACAGCAGATGCCTATTATCCCATCTATTCTGGCCAAATGGATAGGATTGGCCGCAGCAGGGGCTGGCCTCCTTATCAACAAAGACAATATGAAGTTGGGAGAAGCGCCAGGGGGCATTTACTCATTGGAGACGCCAATCAAGCCATTGATAAAATCTTGTACTTAAAAGAAATGTTTGGGCTAACGCGATTTTCTGCACATATGGATGTTGGTGGCCCAAGTCATACAACACTGATGAAATCCATTGAAATTTATGGAACAAAAATTGCACCAAAGGTTCGGGAAGCTTTTAAGTCATGATGTGAATTGCTAATCAAGTTGCTCAATTCTGGTTATGACATTGATTAAATAGTTGCCCTTTTATTTTTTACCATAGTCAAAAACCAATTGGCAAAAAGCTTTTACGCCAACAATAAAACCAGATTCATCCAAATAAAAATCGGGAGTATGATGTCCGGCTACTTCGGCAGGATTCTTTCCCTTTGTCATGCCACCCAAAGAGAAAAATAGGGTAGGTGCTTTTTTACCATAAAAAGAAAAATCTTCAGCTGCCGTGGTCCAGCTTGATTCTATTACTTGATCTGTTCCTGCTGCTTTCATCAAAGAAGGAACCATTTTTTTTGTTAGTGCTGGGTCATTATAATTCACTAAGGTTTGTGTAATAATTTCAACCGTTGCAGTAGCTCCAGCGCTCTCTGTCATACCCTTTACCATGCGCTTGATCTTATCA
>CAMFKK010000211.1 GCA_945957225.1 uncultured Sphingobacteriia bacterium
GGTGTATGGCTTGATCCAATGGATCCATCAAAAGCCAGGAAGATTTGTGCCATGGGAATCAAGTGTAGCAGATGGATTACCATGCATGGATTTGCCTTTAATGTAAATACCAACCTAGATTATTTTGGTTTTATTGTCCCCTGTGGCATAGAAAATAAACAAGTCACTTCCTTGGAAAAAGAAATAGGCAAAAAAGTTTCCATGGAGGAGGTCAAATACAAGGTCAAAAAACATTTTGAACAGGTTTTTTCCTGTCAATTGATTAGCGGTTAATGGCATCTTTTTGTACTAAGAATTTGCCTTGTTCTTTTAAATTGCCATCTTCATATAAATCAAAAAGAAACCAACCAGTATGCACAAAATTGGCTTTGTCTAAATAGGTTTCTTTGTCTTTGATGCCATTGATTTCAAAAATGTAGGTTCCATTTGCTTCTTTGAAAACCAATTTATACAAGTGTTTCCGCGCGTCAGGCAATAGAATGGTTGGAATACCCCTGCCATTGCAAAAAACAAATTTTGAAGCTTTCCATGTATGAGCGGTACTAGCCAGTTCTTTATTTGAGCTGGTAGATTGGATAGTTGAAAAATAAAATTTACCCCCAGCCAATTGATAATAGATTCTATAAAACAAAGGCCTTTCTGTTGGGGCTTTGTCTACAAAACCATTGTCATACATATTGGGTGTTTGAGCGTTTAAGATGGTTTTAAATTGTATTGAATCGGTAGATCGTTGTATAGAAAGTTGCTGACAGTTTTTAAAGGGGTTTAACCAAGAGACTTTTATACCTTGATTACCCAAATCCTGCACTTTAAATTCTGGAAGTGTTTCTTGGGCATGAATCCATCCCCCATGGGTAATGCATACAAAGAACAATAAACAATTGGTAGAAAACCATTTCATGGGAGCAAAGATAAATGTGAATGATTTGATTAAAAGGGCAATAGGCCTTTTTTTAAAGAATGGTTACCCTGCAAGCCCCCACTATGAATGATTAAAATCTTATTCCCTGTTTTAAACCTGTTTGTAGCAATCATTTGTTCTACGCCAAAACAGAGTTTGCTGGTATAAACAATATCTGTAGGTAGGGATTCTCTTATCCAAAGTTCTCGCATATACTGCAATAGTGTTGGCGGATGTTTGGCAAATCCACCAAAATGGAAATTCTCTTCTAATTCAAATTGACCATGTATTTCTGGCGAGCAGAATTGTAGCACAGCATTTTTGAGTGTAGGATTGTTTTTTTGGGAACTGATGCCAATAAGTTGTTGATGCGCTGCTAAGGTAGTAAGCAGGCCAGCAGCCATTGTACCAGAACCTACCGAGCAAACAATATGAGTATAGGGTGATGGGTCAATTTCCTCCATGATCTTAGCCGCACCTTGAACACCCAAATTGCCATAGCCTCCTTCTGAAACAAAATAGCGCCCTTTTGTCTCATATGCTTTTTTAATGGCTGCCTTGTCTTGGTATTGTTCTCTAGTCAAATAGACCAATTGCATGCCATATTCCTTAGCCGCAGATAGGGTGGGAGAAGCTATTGGTCCAGCTTCCCCTCTGATAAACCCAATAGCGCTAAGACCCGCTTCTTTGGATGCTAGGGCTAGGGCAACCAAATGATTGGAATAAGCACCCCCAAAACTGGCTATTTCCCTTGCTCCATGCATTAGGGCGTCCTCTAAATAATACCGGAGTTTATACCATTTATTGCCACTAATCACTGGATGAATCTCATCTAAACGTAAGATGTCTGTACAAATATGATTTTTTGTAAAAGATTTTAGTGCTTGAATTCGAGGCTTTTGTAGCATTATTTAAGGGAGAAACTGATGATTGGTTGATAATAATCTAGTAACTTTATAGCCGAAAAAAACACAATATGATTCTTTTCGGAAACAGAAAAGTAATCATTCTCTTTGAATCAAGTTTCTATTTTTAAACGTATTTAAACAAGATTTTATGAAACCAACACTGGTAATATTAGCAGCAGGAATGGCAAGCCGATATGGTAGCCAAAAACAAACACAATCTTTTGGACCAAGTGGGGAAACCATTATGGACTATTCCATCTATGATGCTATTAAAGCAGGGTTTGAAAAAGTGGTCTTTATTATTAGAGAAGATTTTGCTGAAAATTTTAAAGCCATTTTTGAACCAAAACTAAAAGGCAAAATTGCAACGGATTATGTTTACCAAGATCTACGTTCTTTTATTGGAGACAAACAAGTACCTGCAGAAAGAACAAAGCCATGGGGAACAGCCCATGCTGTGCTATGCTGCAAGGGTAAAGTAAATGAGCCATTTGCGGTGATCAATGCGGATGATTATTATGGAACCGATGCTTTTGTAAAAGCCTATGACTTTTTAGTAAACCAATGCAATGAGCAGACCTATTGTATTGTAGGATATGAGTTGAAAAAGACTTTAAGCGATTTTGGTAGTGTAAGCCGCGGTGTTTGTGCGGTGGATGCCAACAATAACCTAACAGATATTAATGAGCGTACCAGTATTTTCCGCAATGAATCTGGTGTAATCACTTATGAAGACGCAACGGGTTTGCACGAGGTAAGTGAAGACTCATTAGTAAGTATGAACTATCTCTGTTTTGCCCCAGGATTTATTGATGTATGTGAGACTTATTTTCAAGAATTCTTAAGTGATGAGAAAAATCTGCAAAATCCAAAATCAGAATTTTTTATTCCTATTGTAACGGGTCAGTTTATGAAATCAGGTAGGGGAACTGTAAAAGTAGTGCCTACTTCAGCCCAATGGTTTGGGGTTACTTATAAAGAAGACGCGCCACATGTGCAAGCTAGTATCAATGCCTTGGTGGCAGATGGAACTTATCCTGCCAATCTTTGGGCATAATTCATAGTCAATATAAGCCTGAAGATTTGATGATTTTGGCTTTTACTTAGATTGTATCAAGCAAAAAAGGGGGATTCCCCTTTTTTTGTGCCCAAACAAGCTGCTTTTGTCTTTTGATAAAGGTCCAAAGGGTGGTAATAGAAAACCCCCAACATGGGTTGGGGGCTTACTATTATTTAAAAAAAACAACTGTCTATTTCTGACTAAAGGCTTTGACGTTGAAAACACAATCAGCTACTCTGCTAATTTGTTGTTTTCGTTCAACTCCTTTCATATTTGCACGAACAGGGATTTTGATATTGTCTAATGCAGTATCTGTTTTCTTAGCTTCTTCTACAAAATCATGGATATTTTTTGACTTCACGGCAAAAGTAACCCCATCGGCCTGGGCCTGACGCGTACTTAGAACACCTATTACCTCACCATTGCCATTTAAAACAGGACCACCTGAGTTACCTGGATTAGCACTGATCTGAATTTGATAACTCAAAGAGTCACCATTAAAACCTGTTTTAGAAGCAAGGTAACCAACGCCATATACAATATCATTACGTGGGTAACCTAGTGTGAAAATTTCATCACCCAAATCTGCATTCCTTTTACCAATACCATAAGGCAATGATTTGAAAGGTTTGAAGTCTGTATCGTTGATTTTCAGGATGGCCAAATCTTTTTGATTGTCTATATGAACTATAGAAGCATTATACTCTCTACCCTTATTATCAACTACAATGGCTGATGTTCCTTTTAACACGTGTGCATTGGTAATGATAAAGCCTTTTGCGTCTATCAAGAAACCAGAACCACCACTTACAATCTTAACCCCAGTTGGAATCTTGGTTTTTACTTCATTAATCAAAGAACCCTGTACCTGTTGGTTGCGTTTGATAATTTCAATATCCTTGCTCAATTGTTGTAATTGGTTGCCATTTACCGGAGAGAAAAAAGCCACCAATCCACTAATGAACAAGGCAATGACACCACCTACAGAAGCTGCAATAGCCGCAACTCTCTTATACCTATTCCACAATTGAACAACCTGAACTTTGGTAGAAACTTCTCCACCTTCATACACTTCTCCCGTTTCTACCAATTCTTGGTGAACATGGTGAAGGGTGTGTTTGATGTTCTGGTAAGCCACATAACTGTCCATTTGATGCAGGAACATATTGTGCTCCACCACCATTTGGTCAATTTCTGGGGTTTTCTTTCGCAGCGCTTCAAAGAAAGCTTGCTCCTGAGGATTCATCTCCCCGGCAAGGTAGCTCTCAATGGCTGCTAGTAATTGAATGTCATCCATGGTACTTATTCTCCGATATTATATTGCGAAAAAAACAATTTCTTCAACCTCATCAGGCATTTGTACTTCTGGTTCTTAGCGTTGTCGGCATTGGTATAACCAAATTCTTCCGCTAGTTCCTGCATGCCCATTTTCTTTACATAGTAACCCTCTAACAAACTCTTGCAAGGTTCACCCAGGCTTTTCATGGCCCGATCCATTATCGCAAACTCAGCGTTGCGTTTTTCGTGAATCTCAAGATCCTCTTCAACAGGGACCGTCTCGTCCAGATTATCAATCTGGTTGGAGAATCTTCCCATTTGCTGTAGTTTTTTAAGCCACAGTCTCCTGCATATGGAATATACATAGGTTTTTATTTGACAGGTTAAGACAAATGATTCGCTTTGTGCTTTTTCATACAGTGCAATCATTGCTTCCTGGAAAATATCCCTTGCGTCGTCATAGCTGCCATTATTATTCAACACAAAAGCCTGAACCATATTAAAATTGTCTTTATAAATGGTTTCGATGGCTTTAGAGTCGTTATTGGCCAGTCCTTTCAGTAATGCTTGTTCGTTCTGTTCAGCTTTCACGATGCTGCTTTTAATACTAGTAAGTGGATAAAAGTAAACCAAAAATGGGCTAAAAATTATTTTTTAAATATTTTTCGTTTAGGAGGTTACCTTTTACCTCCTTCTGGTATTAATAATAAATTCACTCAAACAAAAAAACACAAACAAATGAAAAAAGTATTATTCGTTCTTGCACTAGGTGCATTCGCAGCTTGCGGTACAACTGAAAACAAAGAAGTTAAAGCTGATTCTACTGCTGTAGCAACTGATACTGCTGCTGCTAAAGTTGACACTGCTGCTGTTAAAGTTGATTCAGCTGCTGTTAAAGTTGATTCTGCTGCAAAAAAATAAATGATTTAAAGCTAATGTGCTGAGGATTTTGTGAGACTCAGCTTGCCGGTCAGAATTAGCTTATACCGATTTTTCATCTGTCTCTTATACACATCTCCGAGCCCACGAGACCGGAGCCT
>CAMFKK010000212.1 GCA_945957225.1 uncultured Sphingobacteriia bacterium
ACCTACCCTCGACTAGTCGTCGGCAGCGTCAGATGTGTATAAGAGAAAGGTTCATGATATGCCCTACTTTGTCACAAAGCGCAGAAGCTGACCTTCCCATACCAGGATGCATCAGACCCGCAAAATCGGCTTCTATTTGAAAGTCAATATCATCCGCGTGGGGATTATTAGACCAGTGGCCAGATGCCGGTGCTTTGATGCCGTTGAGTAAATTATACCTTCCCGTTTGATTGGCATGCCAAAGTGGATAAGGTGCTCGTGAAAAAGCATTGGCAAAAGAATCTACCGGTGCGTCTACCCCAAATTTTTCAATCACTTCTACAAAGCTTAAGTCCATATAGATATCGTCAAACAAACCAGGTTCTTGGTCAAAATAGCGCTTGATGGCGCCATCGGGCCAGGAAATGGGTTGATAGTCATTCATCATGGTTCCCAAAAACTTAAATTCATAAGGACCACCATATGTTACGCCAATGGTTTGCCCCGCCCAGCCTCCTTTAATCTTGTCTTTGAGTTGATCCTTGGTCATTTGGATCAATTGTTGGTCTTTGGGATTATTAGTTGATTTTGGTTGGGCTTGAACCGTACTGATGACTAAAGTACATGCAATAAATAATTGAATTGCTTTTGACATGGCTGTGCTGGCTTTACAATCTTATACTACCCAAATTAAGCATTTTCCAAGACCGTTCCAGCAAAAAAAAAGGCGCTGGAAAACCAGCGCCAATATTGGACTTCAAAACTAAACTCAACGATTATTTAGTGGGTTCAGGGACTGCGAATGTGATGGATTGATTGACTTCAGAAGCCACTATCTTTCCATTTTGAACAGCCGGTTTCCATTTTGGACCTTTTTTTATCAATTTTTCTGCTTCCTCCTTTACACCATATCCTGGATTATTTACAGCATTCACTTGACTAACATTTCCTTCGCTATCTACCAAGAAATTAACCACTGCTTTGTATATTCCTGGTGGGGCGTTTTGTTTGATTAAAAATTCATTTGATAAATTTCTTCCCAAATATTTATTCCATGCAGACATACCTCCAGGAAACATGGCAGGCGATTCTGTCACTTGAAATACAACACCTGATCCACCAAGATTTCCAAACCCATCTTTTTTAGTTTGATATCCCACCACTTCCACAACATCCAATGATTTGTTTGATCCTGTTTTTGTTTTAATATCAATTACACCATTTTGACCATCTCCACCAAACTTTGCAAGTGCTTTCTCCCCTTTGAATATATTCACTGAAGCAATGGATTGAGGATCAATTTTTGAAATGGATAAAGAATCCGATTTTACCCCATCAACAAAATACACCACTTTGGAATCAATCTTTCCATCCAATGAAGCATCTGCTTTAATATTCATTTTTTTACCATCGGCCCCTATTACGGTAACTTCTGTGACTTTTGTTTTAATGACTATCACCCCATTTTTTCCAGCTTCGCCATAAAGGGCTTTGGCTGATTCACCCTTGAGCACATCAATGGTTGCAATATTATTTGGGTTTATTTTTTTCCCTTCTTCCATTGTTTGAATTTTTCCGTCTACTATTACTAAAGGATTTTCACCAGAAGAAAATGTAGGAATGTTTAGGCCCTCTTGCTTTTTAGGAACAGTGGTATCTTTGATGGCTTTAAACTCAGCTACAGTGTTTTGCTGTTCCTTAGCAGCCAAATAATTCACCACTCCAGTAAGAATACTGTTAGCAAAACGCTTTTGGTAATTGGGATCCTGCATCATTTTCAGGTCATCTGCACTAGTCATAAATCCTGCCTCTACCAAGGCTGATGGGCACTTCACGGCTTGTAAAACCCAGATCCCTTGGCTTCTACTTTTAATTCCAATTAATTCAGGATTTACTGCTTTAATTGCATTACCCAAACTATTGGCAAATGCAGCATTGGAAACATAGTCAACAGCTTTCTCCTTGTTGGCAATATAAATCTCAACTCCTTTAGTTGGATTGGCAAATTTCCCTTGCTCTTGCAAAACTGGGGCAGCACTATTTACATGTAGGGAAACAAATAAATCTGCTTTTTGCTCATTGGCAAAATTTGCTTTATCAACAACGCTTTGAAATTTGTCAGATTCACGGGTAAGAACAATGCGTATATTTTGATGTTGGTTTGCATTTTTAACTGCTTTTGCCAATTCCAGTGTAATGGCAGCTTCAGAAATTTTTCCATCTGCGCTCAATGCGCCTTTATCTGTTCCACCATGCCCCGCATCTACTACAATGGTATAGGATTTCTCCAAGCTAGGTAAAGCAGCCATGGATAGGTCTTGCACTGCTACCTTTCCTTGTATTTTATCTGCAACGGTTTCCATTATGGTTCCTACTGACAAGGGCTGGTTAGCGTCTAATTGTTTGCTTCTAAAAGCAAATAGAATAACTACTACGGCTAGTAAGGGAAGCACAATCAACCTTCTAACATAGGTAAATCTTGGATTTTTGTTATTGGTAATCATTTTGAGTCTTCTTTTAATGGGTGAAAAGAAAAAAGGATTGGTAAAAGCATAATATTGTTGTGGGTAAGCTGCCGTTAATAACATCTGCGCCAAAGAAGCGGTATCGCCATTTTGAACGGCTTTTTTATCTGCAATAAATTCATGAATCATTTCCATCTCTTTTTTCAAGAGCCAGAAAAAAGGATTGAACCAACCTATAACCAAGACCAATTGAATCAGGATTTTATCTAGGCTATGCTTCTCTTTAACATGTGTGAGTTCATGCTCTAGCATTTGTTTTCCTGCATCGGTTTTTAGGTCAATGGATTCGTGCCAGAATACGTATTGGAAAAAGGAGAATGGGGCACCCTTTACTTGGGTAAGGATCAAGTACACTTCTCCTACCGATTTACAAGGGTATTGTTGTAATAATTTGTATACCCTAAATAAAGCTAATAAAAGGGTTCCTAAAATAAATAACCCTACCATCAAATACAGACCCAGCAAGGCGTTCTCCCAACCAAACTGAAATCCAGACTGCTGAATATTGGCTTCCAGGGCAGCATTATTATCTGCTACAATATTCAGCAAATTCATAGCGGGGCTTTCTGACGCCACTGGTTTGTTCCACTGTATTTTGATCAACGGAATTAACCAAGCAGATCCCAATACTCCCAATAAATAGAATCGGTTGTATTGGTGAAAACGCTTGTTACGCAATACCAACCAATAATAGCCCATCATGAGACCACTACATACCACCACTTGTAAAAAATAAAAGGCGTAGGTTAACATGGTATTATTTTTTGTGTTTTTTAATTTCAGAAAGTAAGAGTTCCAATTCTTTGACACTGATGTCTTTTTGTTGTACCATAAAGCTGACAGCTTCACTAAAAGAACCTTCAAAATAACCTTCTACCAAACTGCGGATACTACTAGAACTATATTCTCCTTTTGAAACCAATGGAAAATATTGGTGTACCCTACCAATGGGTTTTACGCCAACAAATCCCTTGTCTACCAAAATCTTGACAATGGTAGCTACGGTATTGGAATGGGGTTTGGGTTCAGGCTGTGCTTCAAGAATATCTTTTAAAAATGCGGCTTCCAATTTCCAGATGCTTTGCATGATCTGTTCTTCTGCCTTGGTGAGTGGTTTCATCTTCAACTAATTTTATAGTTGAACGAATATAATAACTAATTTTTTAGTTTACAAACTATTTTTTTAGTTATTTAGAAAATTCTTTTAAAAAAGGCTGGTTCTATACCTTTGAGCCAGATGCGTTACTATATTATAGCAGGTGAAGCCAGTGGCGATTTGCACGGGAGCAACCTGATCAAACAAATCAAATTGTTGGATCAGGAAGCGGTAATACGTTGTTGGGGTGGCAATCTTATGGAGGAAGCTGGTGCAGCATTGATCAAGCATTACCGAGACCTGGCTTTTATGGGCTTTGCCGAAGTGGTCAAAAACCTACCCACCATTTTTAAAAATATTCGTTTTTGCAAAGCCGATATTATGGCTTTTCAGCCCGATACTTTAATTCTAATTGACTATCCCGGATTTAATCTCCGCATTGCGGAATGGGCCAAGCAAGAAGGTTTAAAAGTGATTTATTATATATCGCCACAGGTATGGGCTTGGAAAGAAGGCAGGGTGCGGAAAATGAAAGAATGCATTGATAAGATGTTGGTGATTCTTCCATTTGAAAAAGACTATTACCAAGACAAATGGAACTGGAAAGTAGACTATGTGGGGCATCCCTTGATGGAAGTAATAGCATCCAAAAAGCAGGAACTGGGATATGGACCAGATAGCGTTTTCCCATTACCCAATTCCAAAAAAATTGCGCTCTTACCTGGTAGTAGAAAGCAAGAGATTGCCAAGAAACTACCCATCATGTTAGAATTGGCCAAACTATTTCCTGAACAAGAATTTGTAGTGGCGGAAGCGCCTGGGCAGGATTCAGCATTTTACGAGCAATTCCTGAAACCCTATCAGAACGTAGCTTCTGTAAAAAACAATACCTATCAATTGTTATTGGAATCCAAAGCCGCATTGGTTACCAGCGGTACAGCCACTTTAGAAACAGCGCTCTTGGGCATCCCTGAAATAGTATGTTATAAGGGAAGTAAAATTAGCTATGAGATTGCCAAAAGACTGGTGAAGATCAAATACATTTCGTTGGTGAATTTGATCATGGACAAACTAGTGGTAAAGGAATTGATTCAAGACGAGTTAAACACGGTTAATCTTGAAAAAGAGTTGAATGAACTCTTACACAATAGTTCAAAGCAAGAACAGATTAAGGAAGACTATTTGCAATTACAAGCAATACTATCTAAAGGCGGTCATGCTTCAGCACAAGCCGCAAAAATCATCTATCAATTCTTAATTGAAAACCTGCCTCCTTCTAACCCTTAAATAGGGGTAATAAGAATGCTTTAAAAAGGATAATCAAAATTGCTACCAAGAACATCATCAGTGAAATCCTATTCATGCCATGCATGTACTTCATCCATTGAGTAGGTTTTTCGTTGGGGTCTTTTTTCTTGATAAAAAGATATTCGGCAAATTGGTTCCAGATACCCATAAAGAAGATTTTTACAAAATTAGGATTATTAGCTGCTAAGTCAAAAGTCTAAATTCAAAAGTCAAAACAAATGCCATTTTAAAAACCAAAGCCCTGCAC
>CAMFKK010000213.1 GCA_945957225.1 uncultured Sphingobacteriia bacterium
ACATAGAGTAGTGCATGGTGGTGAAAGCTTTTCCAATACCATGGAAATAACAGAAGAGATCAAAGCAAAAATCAAACAATTATTTCCACTTGCCCCATTACACAATCCAGCAAATTTTTTGGGTATTGAAGTGGCCGAGCAAATTTTTAACACAGCCAAACAAGTAGCCGTTTTTGATACCGCTTTTCACCAAACCATGCCGGCATTGGCGTATAGGATGGCCATCCCTAATAGATTTTATGAAGACCATAAAATCAGGAGTTATGGATTTCATGGCACTTCTCACAAATATGTTTCAGAAAGGGCTATTGAATATTTAGGAATTAACCAGTCTAAAATCATCACCATTCATTTAGGAAATGGTTGTAGCATAACAGCTATTAAAGATGGCAAATGTGTTGACCACAGTATGGGCTTAGGACCCATGAATGGTTTGATGATGGGCACAAGGGCTGGTGATATTGACCAGTCTGTGATTTTTTATTTAGTCAATCAATTAGGCTATCCTATAGAACAAATTCAAGACGTGCTCAATAAACAAAGTGGTATGTTGGGTCTGACAGGATTTAGTGATATGCGCGATGTAAAAGCCAGGTATGAACAAGGAGACAAAGCCGCTATATTAGCCTATCAAATGTACGCCTACCATATCCAGAAATATATAGGCAGTTTTGCAGCTGTATTAAATGGATTAGACGCAATTGTTTTTACCGGAGGCGTTGGTGAGAACGATGAACTAACAAGGTCTTTGGTTTGTCAAAAAATGGAATGGCATGGAATTGATTTGGATGAAACCAAAAATGCAAAAAAACAAAAAGGCATTGTTGAAATCAACCAAGATACTTCCAAAGTAAAAGTCTTAATTGTACCAACCAATGAGGAATTAGAAATTGCCAAACAATGTTATCAACTGGTTGCCAAATAGTATTACAATGCCCTTCTAAATACCAAGACCTGTTTGCCTTCTTTGGTAAAAATCAGTTCCTCATTTTCAAGCGTATATGATAGACTTCCCCTTAATAATTGAAGCATTGGCGTTTCATAAAGGGCATTACTACAATACATTCTGGTAGCTGCAAGGTTTTCAAAATCTACTAGATATGGCGTAACCCTGATTTTACCAGTAATTCTATTACATCCGGTTGTTCCTGTTAAGCTACTGTCTGAGGTCTTGAAAGTTAACTGAGGAATTTCTTTACCTGATTGCTCCTTGGTAACTTTAGTTCCATTAATATAGAGCAGCTGCCAAAGACCGTTGATATCAGGCATTACCACTTCTATTTC
The DNA here is from genome assembly GCA_945957225.1 of uncultured Sphingobacteriia bacterium. Taxonomy (GTDB): domain Bacteria; phylum Bacteroidota; class Bacteroidia; order Chitinophagales; family Chitinophagaceae; genus Sediminibacterium. Next base: position 1,285 of record CAMFKK010000213.1, read on the forward strand.
TTTGGGGCTTGGCTTGAGTTTAATAGAACAAGCACTTAGGGCTAAAAGGCTGCAACAAATCAATACAAGTTTGCGCATACTAGTTTTTTTGAAGACGCATCATGTCCATAAAATTGTCAAACAAATAACGACTATCGTGTGGGCCCGGGGTACTTTCAGGATGGTATTGTACACTAAAAGCCTGACGATCTTTTAAACGAATCCCTTCAATGGATTCATCGTTTAAATTCAAGTGTGTTATCTCTACATTTGAGTGATTACGAACCGCTTCTGGATCAACACCAAATCCATGATTTTGGGTGGTTATTTCACATTGACCGGTAATGATATTTTTTACAGGATGATTCAATCCCCTATGCCCATGGTGCATTTTAAAAGTAGGGATATCATTAGCCCTTGCCAATAACTGATGACCTAAACAAATACCAAAAACCGGTTTGTTTTCTTGCAGAATATCTTTAACAGTGGCAACGGCATATGGCATGGCAGCAGGGTCACCAGGCCCATTTGAAAGAAAATAACCTGTTGGATGGAATTCCTTTAATCTGCTCAAAGATGTTTTTGCTGGGTGTACCCTTACATGCGCACCTCTTTCAACCAAACATTCCAAAATATGTTTTTTAACCCCAAAATCAAGCACTGCCACTTTAATGCTGGCATTTACATCACCTAGTTCATATTCTTCTTGGGTACTTACCGTACTGGCCAATTCAAGACCGTCCATATCTGGAACTGCTGCTAATTGGGCTTTCAAAATTGCCACGTCTAATTCAGAGGAAGAAATGATACAGTTCATGGCGCCTTTTGTACGAATATGTGCTACCAATGCGCGTGTATCAACATCATCTATTGCTACAATATTATTGTCTTTCAAATAATCGTTCAGATTCCCATTGGCCTGATGTCTGCTATACAATTCTTCCAGATTGCGAGCTATCAATCCATGAATTTTTACAGAACTGCTCTCAACATCTACCTCCTTCACGCCATAATTACCAATATGTACATTATTCATGATCAAAACCTGACCAGTATAGCTAGGGTCTGTAAATACTTCTTGGTAGCCAGTCATTCCGGTATTAAAGCAGATTTCGCCAGTGGCGATTCCTGTTTTACCAAAAGCTGATCCGTAAAATACGTGTCCGTCTGCTAAAATTAAAATGGCTGGTTGCTTGGTCTGAGGCATGGTACAGTTCAAATTTGTTTTGCAAAAAAAATACAATTGGCCCTAATTCAGGGATAATCTTTTACACATTGGTCATAAAAAAAGGCAAGACTAAAAAAGTCTTGCCTATATGTTTTAACAGTTTCATGAAATTATTCAGCGGCTTTATCTTCCACTGCTGGAGTTTCTTCCACTGCTGGAGCTTCTGCAGCCACTGGAGCAGCTTCTACAGCTTCAGCTTTCTTTTTAGCGCCACCGGCACGACGTGTTTTCTTAGCAGGTTCTGCTGCTTTTTCAACACCCTTACCATAAATTTCATTGAAGTCTACTAGTTCAATCATTGCTTTTTCAGCATTGTCACCTGGACGAATGCCTAATTTCAAGATCCTAGTGTATCCACCTGGACGAGAAGCAATTTTTGGACCTACTACTGTGAACAATTCTTTTACAGCAGCTTTGTCTTGCAATTCAGCAAACACCAAACGGTGGTTATGGCTGATTTGAGCAGCGCTTTCGTTTTTCTTTGTTTTGGTGATCAATGGTTCAACATAAGTACGCAATGCTTTAGCTTTTGCCAAAGTAGTTACAATACGTTTGTGTGTGATCAACTGGCTAGCCAGATTTTGCAATAATGCAACCCTATGTGCCTTTTTACGGCCGAGGTTGTTGATTTTGTCTCCGTGACGCATGACATTTGTTTTTATATCTTATACCGTGTCAGGAATATAAGATGTGATGAATGGGATTTTTAACTTTTAACCAAGAATGCTTAGTTATCCAAGTTGTCCAATCCTAATTTGTTCAAGTCCATACCAAAGCTCAAACCTCTTTCAGTTAACACTTGCTCAATTTCAGAAAGTGATTTCTGACCAAAGTTTCTAAACTTCATCAGGTCTTCTTGCTCGTATTGTACCAACTCGCTCAAGCTGTTAATCTTAGCAGCTTTTAAGCAGTTAAAGGCACGTACAGAAAGATCCAAGTCTTCTAATGGGGTCTTCAACACTTTGCGTAATTGCAATACGTGCTCGTCAACTACATCTTCTTTCTTGTCTTCTTTGTTGTCAAAAGTGATGTTCTCATCAGTGATGATCATCAAGTGCTGAATCAAAATACGAGAAGCTTGCTTAACAGCGTCTTCAGGATGGATGGTACCATCTGTAGCCACGTCTAAGATTAATTTCTCATAGTCTGTTCTTTGCTCCACACGATAGTTCTCAATAGCGTATTTCACGTTCTTGATAGGTGTGTGAATTGAATCAATAGCAATATATCCAAAAGCAGAGTCCTTTACTTTGTTCTCTTCAGCTGGAATATAACCACGGCCTTTTGCAATGGTCAATTCAATGTCCAATTTGGATGTGTTATCCATGGTGCAAATCACCAGTTCAGGGTTCATTACCTGAAAGCTCTGAGAACCTTCACCTATCATACCCGCATTAAATTCAGTGCGACCTTTGATAGACAAAGTAATTTTCTCGTTAGCTACTTCATGATCAACTGTTTTCTTGAAACGTACTTGTTTCAAATTCAGGATCACTTCGGTAACGTCTTCTGTGATACCCTTGATGGTTGCAAACTCGTGGTCAACGCCTTCGATCTTGACACCAACAATGGCAAAACCTTCCAAAGAACTCAGCAATACCCTGCGCAGGGCGTTACCGATGGTCAGGCCGAAACCTGGTTCCAATGGACGGAATTCAAACTGTCCTTCAAAATCTGTTGCTTTTTGTAAAACGATTTTGTCTGGCTTCTGGAAGCTTAATATGGCCATATTAGAACTTGTTTTTTACTGATGAATCTTCTTCCCACAAGAGAAAGAAGGAATATGTTTGAAAAAAGAACCCCGGATCTTAGGATCCAGGTTCTTTTATTATTTAGAGTACAATTCCACAATCAGTTGTTCCTTGATATTCTCAGGAACGCTTTCACGATCTGGCATGGTAATGAATGTACCTTTCTTTTCATTTTCATTCCAGTCAATCCAACCGAATTTTGGATTTTTACCACGGTTCTTGCTAACTACTGCAGAGTTATCAGCACTTTTTGGTTTGTAAGCAATAATGTCACCTGGTTTGCAAGTATAAGAGGGAACGTTCATCACTTCACCATTTACGGTGATATGCTTGTGGTTCACCAACTGACGAGCTTCAGGACGGCTAGCAGTAAGACCCATACGGAAAACAGTGTTATCCAAACGAGCTTCCAACAATTTGATCAAGTTTTCACCGGTAACACCTTTCAAACGTTGAGCTTCTTCAAAAGTCTTACGGAACTGGCGCTCCAATACACCATAAGTGTATTTGGCTTTTTGCTTTTCACGCAATTGCAAAGCGTATTCACCCAAGGTTTTACGCTTACGGGCAGCACCGTGCTGACCGGGAGGGTTGCTGTTCTTACCCAACCACTTGGCATTACCCAAGATGGGTTCGCCAAAGATTCTGGAAATTTTGGTCTTAGGACCAGTGTAACGTGCCATTTGTTTTTATTTGTGATTTTTTAATGACGACCCGGTATCGTAAAAATCTAAAATAGATACCTGGCCCTGTTATGATGATTGATTCACAGTTGCCTGTGAAGTCATTATACCCTACGTTGTTTAGGAGGACGACAACCATTGTGTGGCAGCGGAGTTACGTCTTTGATAGAAGTAACTTCAATTCCTGACTGAGAAATAGAACGGATAGAGCTTT
>CAMFKK010000214.1 GCA_945957225.1 uncultured Sphingobacteriia bacterium
TCATCATGGGTATATAAGTCAAAGACAAAATAAATGCCCCTAAGAGTGCAAAGGCCACAGTTTGTGCCATGGGTTTGAACATCTTGCCTTCAATTCCTTGCAAGGTGAAAATGGGTAAGTAAACTACCAAGATGATGATCTGTCCAAAAACAGCACTGTTCATCATTTTACTGGCAGAATTATTTACCTCTTCATCCATTTCAACCTGGTTCAATTTGTTGATGTTTACAAAATGCTTGCTATGCCCCAATCTATGCATGACCGCTTCTACAATAATCACGGCTCCATCTACTATCAAACCAAAATCCAAAGCCCCCAAACTCATGAGGTTTCCACTAACACCAAATAGGTTCATCATGATAATGGCAAATAACATGGCCAATGGAATCACCGATGCAACCAATAAACCTGCTCTAAAGTTGCCAAGGAATAATACCAACACAAAGACAACAATCAATGCGCCTTCAAGCAAGTTTTTCTCAACCGTACCAATGGCATTGTTGACCATCTTGGTTCTGTCTAAGAATGGTTCTATGACAATGCCTTCGGGAACGTTTTTTTGAATTTGGGCAATTCTTTCTTTTACGTCTTTGATCACGTCAGAGCTATTAGCGCCTTTTAGCATCATCACTACTGCGCCTGCTACTTCACCCTTATCATTATAACACATGGCGCCATAACGGGTGGCGTTTCCAATTTTAATATCCGCTACGTCTCTAATAAAAAGCGGTGCTCCCCCATTTAATTCCTTGATAGAAATATTTTCTATGTCTTCAATACTTCCCAATAATCCCTCTGTTCTGATATACAAAACAGTGGGGCCCTTTTCAATATAAGCACCACCCGTATTTTGGTTATTATTTTCCAAAGCTTTGAACACATCAGAAATGGTAATGCCATAGCTCTGTAATTTGGCAGGATCAACTTCAATAGAATACTGTTTAAGTTTGCCTCCAAAACTGCTTACTTCTGCCACACCTTTTACACCCAATAATTGTCTTCTAACAATCCAGTCCTGAATGGTTCTTAGTTCTGTTTCGTTGAATTTATTTTCATAGCCTTCTTTTGGTCTGACTACGTATTGATAAATTTCTCCAAGCCCCGTACTCACTGGACCAAGTTCCGGAATCCCAATTCCCTGGGGAATAATGGCCTGTACTTTCTGAAGTCTTTCAGAAACCTGTTGTCTTGCCCAGTACACATCGGTAGCATCGTCAAAGACAATGGTAACAAGTGATAGACCAAAACGGGAAAAGCTTCTAATTTCTTTTAACCCTGAAATATTATTATTGGCTTGTTCAATAGGAAACGTGATCAAGCGTTCTATATCGGTAGCACCAAAGGATGGAGCAATAGTAATAACCTGCACCTGATTATTGGTAATATCGGGTACAGCATCAATGGGTAATTTGGTTACCTGAATAGTTCCATAACCAATTAGTCCAATCACAAACAAGCCTATGATCAGTTTATTCCTAATGGAAAATTGGATGATTGCATTTAGCATTAAAATCTGTTTAGTAATGAAGGAATCTTGCTATAGCAAATGCCTATAGCAATCTAGCCAATGAGATTTACACATTGGTCTTTTACAAAAAGGAATTACTAACAATATTTAGGAGGTTGCCAGATATTGGACAAACAGGAAGAAAGTGGTTTGTTATGATCCAATTCTATTTTCTCTTGTTGTATAAAAAACACAGGATATTCTAATACAATGGCTAGTTGGTTAGGTACCGCTGCACTAGCCATTACAGAGACACAATCAGCTGATTTTTTAAAAGGCAATTGCATGTCACGGTCATAGTCGGCGTCTTTGGGACTACCGTGCATATAGTGCATGTCTAGAAATTTCAAAAAGCTAATATTACTATCTTCTTGTTGATGCTCCACAAAATGTTGGAAAACCACGGGCAACTTTAAAAGCTGGTGGGCTTCTGTGGTGGCTAGCAGGTAAATGCTCAAGAATAATATGGCTATAGTCTTTTTCAGGATGGTAAGGTACGAAAATTGGGGGATTATTGAAACTTCCACTCGAGCCAATGGGCTATTATTCCCTTTAGATTGCTTAACCTTGTGTCTACAAGTTGTAATCAATAGATGAACCAGAAAAACGAACAGAATATTCCAGCGGTTAAGATTCGGCTTGCAGTGACCGTATTTTTCTTTGTTTCTGGTTTTGTATATGCCAATTGGGCTTCAAGTATCCCGCATTTACAACAAAAGCTACATTTAACTGATGCCGCTTTGGGTACGCTATTAATTAGTTTGCCAGCGGGTCTAATGCTGACCATGCCATTATCCGCCTGGTTAATTGGCAAATACAAAAGCAGGAATATTGTACTTGGTGGCGCCATTTTATATGTGTTATTACTTAGTTGTATTGGTTTTGCAGACAAGGTTTGGCAAATGGCCATTGTACTATTTGCGTTTGGAGCTTCTAGAAACTTGTTTAATATTTCTATCAATACCCAATCAATTGGGGTGCAGCAATTGTACCAGAAATCTATTATTGCCAGTTTTCATGGTGTTTGGAGTATTGCTAGTTTAGTAGGTGCGGCATTTGCTTCTATTTTAATTTCTCTTGGTGCCATGCCTGAATTCAGGTTAGTGTTGGTGACTGGTTTGTCCTTGGTTTTGATTGTGATTTTCTGGGGAAATACTTTAGAAACTTCTGCTAACGCCGATGCTAAAAAACCGGCATTTGCCCTTCCAGATAAATCTTTGTTGAATCTAGGATTGATTGCTTTTTGTTGCATGCTCTGTGAGGGAACCATGAGTGATTGGAGTGGCATTTATTTGTCTAAGGAATTGCATTTATCGAAGGGTTATGTAAATATGGGCTATGTGGCATATTTGGGTTGCATGACATCGGGTAGGTTATTGGGAGACTGGTTGGCCAATCAATTGGGGAATAAAAAACTATTGTTGCTTTCAAGTTTGCTACTTGGGTTGGGAGCTTTGTTGATTGCCAGTTTTCATAGTTTGATTCCTGCTATTCTTGGGTTTATGCTTTGTGGCTTTGGGGTTTCTTGTGTGGTGCCATTTCTATTTAGTCATGCAGGCAAATCAGCTACTATGTCAAGTGGGGTGGCTATTGCTGCTGTTTCTACCATTGGGTATTTGGGATTTTTAATTGGGCCACCGTTGGTAGGGTTTTTATCATCAGCTATTGGACTGAGGTATACCTATTTTTTGGTAGTGGCTTTGGCGGGGGTGATGGGGGTTTTGGTTGGGAGGATAAAAATGGAGCAAGGTTTGAATTGAAAACAATTGAATTTATTTCCTTGTTTTCAATTTCTATCCATCTTAACTGTTTCGGTTTTATCGGTAATCTCTCTAATCACTTTGTCAAGTTCATGTGCAGATTGCAGCATGTAATTTAAAAATTCTTCCATTTTTTCTTCTTCAATGATTCCTTTTTGAATAGCTGAAGCCAAGCCCATAATTCTAGACAATGGGGCTCTAACCAAATGAGATTGAGACCAAGCAATTTCTAATAACTGCTTATTTTGTTTTTCAAGATCCTTCAACATTTTGTGACGTTCTGTAATGTCATTCAAAACAGCAATATGTTTATATACCATTCCTGTATCATCACAATACGTCATTCCAGAGATCAACAAAACCCTTCTAAATCCATCATGTCTGTTGATGGAAAATTCAATGGGTCCGGCCTTTCCCTTATGTTCAAAAGCATCCATCTGCCACTGAATAAATGCATCTCTTTCTTCAGGAACTACTTTGCTAATAAAAAGCTCCCTTTGTGGCTCCACTTCTCCAGGCGCATATCCCAAAATCCTATACAGTTCATCACTCCAGATTCTACTACCATTGAGCATATTTATCTCAACACTTCCTGTATGTGAAATAGTTTCGGCATTTGATAATAGTTCAAGTGTGCTTTCTATTTTTGATTCGGCAGCTTTTACTTGTGTCATGTCTTTAAAATAACCGGCTAAATAGTATTGATCCCCAATTTGGAAAGTAGATCCAGCAGTTATTAAAACAGGAATTTTAGACCCGGACTTATGTAATACATGACATTCTACTGAATGATAAGATTCATGAGCAATAAATTCCTCAAAACTTTTTTTTATAAACGCTAATTCCGATGCAGGATGCAATTGAATTTGATGCATTCCAATGATTTCTTCTTTACTAGTTCCAATTAACTCACAGGCTTTTAAATTGGCGTCTTCTATAATTCCTGTTTTTGCATTGGCAATAAAAATAGCATCACTTGCTCCAGAGAAAATAGCAGAATACCTTAATTCATTTAATCTATTGGATAGCTCTGTTTTCTTAACCTCGGTTACATCTTGAACTATAACAGTAATACCAATGATTTGTCCATTTTCATCTATGATAGGACTATATCTATTTTCATTGTAAGTAATATTTACACCATCATGAGCTAGTGCTAATTCTTTTTTAAAACTTTCCCCCTGAAAAGCTCTATCATAAGACTCTTTTATGATTGGTTGAATGTGTTTTGCAAACATGTTGAGTATATTTGACCCCACTTCAACGCGCTTGCCTAACTTCTGTTCTGCGTAGGCTTTATAAGCACTAGTAAAAGAAATGCAATTGTAATTTTTGTCTAATGCTACAACGTAGATATCAACTGGACTATTTAGAATTGAACGTAATAAAGCATTGTCTTTTAAAGCAGCTTGCTTACTGGCTTTTAATTCCAATTCAAGCATTTTGTTTTTGGTAATGTCTATATGGGTACCAATGATTAGACCCGTTGGGCTATTGTCGGTTTTATCTCTTAAAGTTTGTGCTCTACAAAGAATCCAAGCATAAGAACCATCTGCTTTTTTTAAACGCAGGGTTTGTTCATAGAGTCCTTCTAGGCTTTGTAGGTATTCTTTAAAATAGTCTTGGGCGGGTTGAAGATCATCTGGGTGCAACAGATCAATCCATCCTTCTTGCAAGGGGTATAGTTCCCATTTTGGCATATTGGGTGTTGCCCTATCCAACATTTCAAAATATTCACGGCTGCACCAAAATTCGCCAGTTTTGAAATTGAATTCCCAACCTCCCAGTTTTCCTGTGATGATGAGCGTCTCATATTTAGCTGTCTCTTATACACATCTCCGAGCCCACGAGACCGGAGCCTATCTCGT
>CAMFKK010000215.1 GCA_945957225.1 uncultured Sphingobacteriia bacterium
GGTGATGCTTTATCTGTTAGAGGAAAGTCTAGTCTATCTGCTGGAATGGATGAAAGTGGTAAACTAAGTTTGACCGGCTTATACGAAGTGCAAAAAGGTTCCTATCAGATTTCATTTAATTTACTCAAAAAGAAATTTGAAATTGTTAAGGGTAGTACTATTACTTGGACCGGTGATCCCAAAAGTGCAATTGTTGATATCAAAGCCATGTATGCAACCAAAGCTTCCCCTATTGACTTAGTTGAATCTGAGTTAGGAGGACTTACCAATACAGAATTAAATAAGTATAAACAAAGATTGCCTGTTGAAGTTTATTTAATCATGAAGGGAGACTTGCTTAAACCACAAATTTCCTTTGACGTAATTATTCCAGAACCAGAAGCTTCTAAATGGCCTGTTGTTGAAGACAAGTTGACTCAACTACGTTTGGATGAATCTGAAATTAATAAACAGGTTTTTGCTTTATTAATTTTGGGTAGGTTTATTGGAGAAGATATCACACAAAACAATACCGGCACTACAACTACCGGCACTATGATGCGTCAAAGCGTAAGCGGAATACTAACAGATCAATTAAACAAAGTGGCTAGCGGCCTAATCAAGGGAGTGGATATAAATGTTGGAATTGAATCTCAAGATGATTATTCTTCTGGTACTGTTCAAACCAGAACCGATTTGCGTGTAGGATTATCACGTAGCATGAATAATGATAGAATTAAGGTAAATGTTGGAACAAATGTTCCAATAGAAGGGGGTAATAGCGCACCCAATGCTTCTGTGATTGCCGGTGATGTTACAGTTGATTATCTACTAAGTAAAGATGGTAGGTATATGTTACGTACTTATAGTAAGAATAGTTATGAAGGTGTTATAGAAGGTCAGATTATTGAAACGGGGCTCACTTTTGTAATTACTTTAGAATATGATCATTGGAAAGAAATCTTCAAAAAGAAGGCTGTTGCTGATAAATTAGAAAGGAACAAAAACCAATCAGGTAAAAAAACGGCTCCCAAGCAATGAAAGAATTGAACAAAATATGGTTACTGCTGCTGTTCTTGTTCTTGCTTTCATGCAATGGGACAAAGCATCTGCCAGACAATGAAACCTTATACAAGGGTTCTAAGTTTGAAGTTGTAAAAGTCCAGGATAGTATGAAACTTGATATTAAAGATGCCAAGGAAGAATTAGCGTCTTTAATTAAGAAGAAGCCAAACGCTCATATTTTTGGTTATCCGTATAAACTAGCTGTTTATAATCTAATGGGAGAACCAAAAGGAAAGGGATTAAGCTATTGGATTAAAAATAAACTAGGGGAGCCCCCCGTTTTGGGTAGTGGAATTGATATAAATAAGAATGTTGCCATCATAGAAAATAGGTTAGAGAATCGTGGGTTTTTTGGCTCAACCGCAACAGTTGATACTACAAAGAGGAATAAGGAATTAAGAGTTGTCTATAAAGCATTGGTTCAACCTGCCTATACAATCAGAAATCTTACATTTAGATTTGATACAATTTCTGCAATTGGAAAAAATATACATGAATTAGCTAGTTCAAGTTATTTGCAAAAAGGGTCTAGATATGATTTGGATGTTATAAAATCAGAAAGGGAAAGAATTGATGCAGGTTTAAAGGAAAGGGGGATGTATTTTTTTAATCCTGATTTTATTATCGCAGATGTAGATTCTGCAGTTGGAGGACATCAGGTAGATATGTTTTTAAGACTGAAGAAAGAAACGCCCGCAAAAGCCAAACAGGAATATAGATTAAATGAAGTCTATGTATTTGCTGACTATAACGCTGATTCAGATACCAGTATGCAAGTGGTAAAACAGCAATCTAGATTTACGGGTGGATATCATATTTACGATCCTCAAAGAAAGGTCAGGTCTTCTGTTTTCAAAAGGGCCTTGGTTTTTAAGCCCGGTGATTTATACAGTAGAGAAATGCACAATCAGTCACTAAAACGATTAGTAAATCTTGGTATGTATAAATTTGTAAAAGCTAGATTTCAAGAAACAGATACCAGTTTGCTTCCATCGCTCAATGCCTTTTATTATTTAACACCAGCACCAGTAAAATCATTAAGGGCAGAGGTCTCTGGGCTAACAAAATCAAATAATAGTGCTGGTACAGAGATTTCTTTAACATGGAGACATAGGAATTTATTAAGAGGAGCAGAGCAGTTTTCAGCTAAAATTTATGGAGGCTCTGAAAAACAGGTATACTCACAACAGCCTACAATTTCAACCAGTAGATTTGGGGTTGAGCTGAATTTAATTTCCCCTAGAATGATTGGCCCATTTAAAGTTAAGTCTAAAGGAAATTTTACACCGCAAACCAAGTCTACACTTGGATACGAGTTCTTTGAAAGAAATACCCAATATACTATGAACTCTGCCAAATTGAGTTTTGGTTATATCTGGAAAAGAGATATTACACAAGAACACCGTTTGGATATTGTTTCTTTAAATTTAGTACAGCCAACTTATATTAATCCAGACTACCAGTTAATGTTAGACACCAATATTACACTGGCAAGAAGTATAGAAAAACAATTTATTGTAGGTCCCAATTATAATTATAATTACAATTCTTTAATTCTTGCCAATAATAGACCTAATAACTATTATTTGAATTGGAATATTGACCTTTCTGGTAATATAATGGGTGCAGTAACTGGAGCGGATATTAAAAATGGGGTTCAGAGACATTTTTTGGGTATTCCTTTCTCTCAATATATAAAAACGGAATTGGAATTCAGACACTATCTTAAATTGAGTAAACGAAATACCTTAGTTAGTAGGATACTTGGTGGAATAGGATATGCCTATGGGAATAGCACCAATCTGCCATTTGTAAAAGCATTTTTTGCAGGTGGTACAAATGATATAAGAGCATTTAGAGCAAGATCATTAGGTCCTGGTTCCTATTATGCTGGTAATGCAGCCACCAGTACCGTTTCTTTGCCAGATCAACCTGGAGATTTGAAACTGGAACTTAATACGGAATTAAGATTTAAACTCTTATCTGTTTTGTACGGTGCCTTTTTTGTAGACGCTGGAAATATTTGGACTATTCAAAAGGATTCTAGTAGACCAGGGTCACAATTTACAAGTAGTTTTCTAAAACAGTTTGCTGTTGGTATTGGTACTGGTCTTCGTGTAGACGTTAGTTATTTTGTAGTCCGTTTAGATTTCTCTATTCCAGTTAGAAAGCCCTTTTTGCCTGAAGGAAGTAGATGGGTCTTTGATAAAATTGCCTTTGGCGATGACGAATGGGTAAAGCAAAACCTAATTTTTAATATTGCTATAGGGTATCCTTTCTAATATTTACTAATGTAAAATACCCATTCTAGGGTATTAGCAACTCATTTGTATCTTATAATTTCAATGCAATATTCAATGGATTAAATTGAAAGATAGCAATCTATGAGTTATGAGCAACTAGAGCATCAATTAGCTGCTTCAAAAATCATATTTGAAGTAGAAACCATGGAAAGATCTATGATTGCGATGCAATTACACGAAAGTCTTGCACAAACCCTAAGTGCCTTGAAAATGAATTTGTCTGCTCTTGAATCAGACATTCCAAAAGAAGCATTTGACAATAAAATAGTCATGGGCAATTTGATAGAATTAGTAGATGATAGTTGCAAGGAACTAAGGAAATTATCACATTTACTAATGCCTCAAACACTTGTTAAAACAGGTTTAGTGGCTGCATTAAATGAATATTTTCATCAAATAGATCAAAAAAAAATTGCCATTAGTTTTTATGCAGAAGATTTTAAAGGGATTACTAGGATTGTGGAAACCTTTCTTTATAAGGTCTTGAAAGAATTGGTTGAAAATGCAATTAGACATTCAGGTGCAAATAGATTAGATATTTCAATTATCAAAGATAGAGATGGGCTTTCTGCAACTATTGAAGATAATGGAATAGGTTTTGAAACGGATTCCTCCTATTATAATGGTTGGGGGTTGAAAAATATTCAATCTAGGATTGCTTTTTTGAATGGAACAATTGAATGGGATTCTAGCAAAGCTAAAGGTACCTTAGTGGCCATTCATGTCCCAAAAATATGAAGCTATTTTGGTTTTTTGCTTTCCTAGTTGTACATTTCATTAACCATATTTCCCCTAGAATGCTGTCAAAAACCATTAAAATTGCTATTGTTGATGATCATCAAATTGTCATTGATGGCATTGTTGCCTTGTTGAAAGGGCATGATGAAATAGAAGTAGTTGCAACAGATATTTCTGCACCAATGATGCTTCAACGGATGCCCAATTTGCAAGTAGACCTATTGCTTACAGATATTATGATGCCAGAAATGAATGGTCAAGAATTTGCAATTTTGGTAAGAAAAAAATTTCCAAAAATCAAGATTTTGGCACTAAGTATGAGCGGTCAAGGAGAATTGGTAGATGGTATGATAAATCATGCAGATATTAATGGATACGTATTGAAAAATATAAGTAAGCAAGAATTGGTTCTAGCAATTAAGAAAATTGCAGATGGGGGTATTTATTTTGGAGAAGAAGTCTTGCATGAATTGGCCTCTTTTAGCCAAATGAGAAAAGAAGAAGAAAAGGTTCAATTGACTGTTAGAGAGAAAGAAATTATTCAACTCATGGAAAAAGAATTTTCAAACAAGCAAATTGCAGATACTTTGTTTATTAGTGAAAGAACTGTGGAAACCCATAGAAAAAATATTTTCAGAAAAACAAATACTAACTCAGTCTTGGGGTTAATTAAATATGCCTATCTCCATAAAATTGTATCAAACGGGTAACATTTTAAGCATTTTACTTTTTAATAGTCAATATATTCAAGTTTATGGACACTTGATCTGAGAGGACAATACTTGAACCTCCTAGTCTAAAATCGCTTCTATTTAATTGAAATTCACCGTGGAATAGATAGCCTGAAATAGCAGGTTTGGCACTGAATTCAAAACTGATTTTTTTTGAGATTCCCCGAATATAGACTTCTCCCTCAAAAACATAAAAACCATTGTGATCAGAACGGCTAATATTAGTGCTTGTTAAATAGATGGTTGGATACTTTTCTGTATAGAAATAGTCTTTGTCTTTTAAATGCCTATCTCTCTTTTTATTGTCTGTATGAATAC
>CAMFKK010000216.1 GCA_945957225.1 uncultured Sphingobacteriia bacterium
CACTCGACTAGTCGTCGGCAGCGTCAGATGTGTATAAGAGACAGGATTTAAACTGCCAGAAAACTGTTTTCTATTAAATCCAATAGTACTAAATCTCACAGCCCCGGTAAGATAAAAATTCAATTCCCCCCCCGATACTCCACCGGCGTCTTCCCCACCCTTTGCTTAAACAACCTAGTAAAATGCTGAGGATATTTAAATCCCAATTCAAATGCAATTTGATTCACCGATTTTTGCTGGTCAAAAATCAATTCTTTAGCGTATTCAATCACTTTAGACTGTATATAATCCTGCGCCGTTTTTCCCAATTCCTTTTTCACTAAATCACCAAAATATCCCGCAGACAAATGCAATTCAGCAGCACACCATGCTACTGTGGGCAAACCCAATACCTGGGGTTTCTCAGAATGATAATAGTCATTCAACAGCAGTTCCAATCTTTCTAAAATGCCCAGATTTACTTTTTCCCTTGTCACAAATTGACGCTCATAAAAACGAATACAATAATTTAATAAAATCTCAATATTTGAAACAATTAAACGTTTGCTATGCTTGTCAATAGGATGTTCCAATTCAAAATTGATTTTTGAAAAGCTATCCAGAATCAGTTCTCTTTCACGCTTTGATAAATGAAGTGCCTCATTGGATTGGTATCCAAAAAAAGCATATTCCTGCATATGTTTACCCATCGCGGTTCCATGAATTAAATCTGGATGAAAAATCAAAGCATATCCCTTAGGTTGATAAACTTCTCCAGAACTATCCACCGTTACTACTTGACCAGGTCCTATAAAAACCAATGTACCTTCTTGATAATCATATGTTGCCCTACCATATTTTAGATCGTCACATTTTACGTCTTTTAAAAAAATGGTATAAAATCCAAAATACATATTAGATGCTGTTCTGGGATCAGCTTTAGACAAATCCACCACACTAACTAAAGGATGCAGGGTATCATTATTGTTGAAATCATTGTAATCATGAATGGTTTCAAAACGGCGTAAATTTTCCATAACATATTTATTACTTTAAAATTAATGCTTAAAACCAGCTAACAGAAGTCATTTGGGCAAATTCCGCAATATTGGTAGAACAAACCGGAATCTGTCTACAAACGAATGCATAAAATGGAATGACCTTTATATTCTATTAAATGGATTTCATTTCTAACATTAGTATCTGCTCAAATGAAAAAAGTCTTATCCCTTTTCCTAGTAACCTTAATGACATCTCAGGTATTTGCACAAGCTATTCCAAACAATGATGTCAGTAATACCCCCGTCATCCATACGCTTTCTGGAGATCTACAAGGCAAAAACAATGGGGAGGTATGGATTTTCAAAGGCATTCCTTATGCTGCTCCACCAATTGGTGCGTTTCGTTGGCGTCCGCCTCAACCATTGGCAGCTTGGAAAGGAATCAAAGAAGTCCATAAATATGGAGCAGATTGTGCTCAAATGGGTTTTCCAAGGGGAGCAGATTCTATTTCTAAAACATCTTCAGAAGACTGTCTTTATTTAAATATTTGGATGCCAGCAGGTACAAAAACCAATTCAAAATTACCAGTGATGGTATGGATACATGGTGGAGCTTTTATGTTTGGTAGTGGTGCTCAACAAGATTTTTCAGGTGAACATTTTGCCAAACAAGGTATCATTTTGGTAACCATTAATTACAGGCTTGGAAGGCTTGGATTCTTTGCGTTTCCAGCATTAAGCAAAGAACATCCAGAAGAACCTAAAGGAAATTACGCTTATATGGATCAGATTGCGGCTTTGCAATGGGTTCAAAAAAACATTGGATCATTTGGTGGCAATCCTAAAAACGTAACCATTTTTGGAGAATCTGCAGGTGGTGTATCTGTTCATTCATTACTGAGTATCCCTAAAGCAAATGGGTTATTCCATAAAGCTATCAGTGAATCTGGAGGTGGCAGAAATGGGGTTTTAACAGGAAGACCTATACAACTTGAAAATGCGGACAAGTACTATCCTGTTTCCGCAGAAACAATTGGAATAAATTTTGCCAAAAGATATGGAATTGAAGGCAGCGATGCCAATGCATTAGCAAAGTTAAGAGCTTTAACTGTTGCACAGATTGTAGATGGTGGTCAAGAAACTGATGGACAAGGCGGGCCTATTACTTATCCAGGTCCTATTTTAGATGGAAAATTGGTAGTGGAAACTGCACAGTCTGCCTATGAAGCTGGAAGAATACCCAATGTTACACTGATGATTGGTTCCAATAGCGCTGAGGTTCCAGCTGGTTTTGTCAATGCAAGATCCAAGGATGAATTATTTTCATTATTTGGAAATATGAAATCTGACGCTGCTGCAGTTTATGATCCAGAAGGGAAAGAAGATTTTGCAAAAATTCTTTGCTTGGTTAATACAGATAAGGTTTGGGCAGAGCCAGCCAGATTTACGGCCAATGCCTTTACTAAAAAAGGCAAATCGGCTTATCTCTATCTTTTTTCCTATGTACCAGCTTCTATGCAACAAATGATGCGTTTTGGTGCAAGTCACGCTTCAGAAATAGGATATGTTTTTAATAATTTAAGGGGAAGAAATGGAGTTGTTTTGGCAGATAAAGATTTAGCTGTTGCCAAAATGATGAATACCTACTGGGGCAATTTTGCAAAAACAGGAAATCCTAATGGAAACGGACTTACAGAATGGCCCGTTTTTGATAACAAAAAAAATAGTCTAATTGAATTTCAATCTGATGGAAAAGCGGTTGGCAAACCCGATTTTAGAAATGCTAGATTAGACCTTATTCAAAAAGCGTTAAATACTGGTAACCTACACTAAAATGACAATTAATTAAATGCAAAATATAAAATTGAATAATGGATTGTCAATGCCTTTACTTGGATTTGGCGTATTCCAAATCCATGACAAAAAGGAATGTAAAAAAGCCGTTCTCAATGCAATTGAAACTGGCTATCGACTAATAGACACTGCCGCCTCTTATGGTAATGAAGTAGCTGTTGGAAAAGCCATCATCAAATCTGGTATCAATAGAAAAGATTTATTTATTACAACCAAAGTTTGGATTCAATCCGATGGATATGAAGGAACCATGAAATCATTTGAGCAATCTCTCAACAATTTACAAGTAGATTATCTTGACCTTTATTTAATGCATCAGCCATTTGGAGATATATATGGAAGCTGGAGGGCTATGCAGGATTTATACAAGAAAGGAAAAATAAAAGCAATTGGTGTAAGTAATTTTCATCCTGATAGATTAATTGATTTAATTGTTCATAATCAGATAGTACCTGCTGTAAATCAAATTGAAACACATCCTTTTCAACAACAAATTGAAACACATCAATTCTTAAAAGACAATCTTGTCCAACTGGAATCATGGGGTCCTTTGGCGGAAGGGAAAAATAACATATTTCAACACAAAGTGCTGGCAAAAATTGGAAAAAAATATAAAAAAACAATTCCTCAAGTTGTATTAAGATGGTTAATTCAAAGAGAAATTGTAGCCATTCCAAAAACTGTCAAAAAAGAACGTATGCAAGAGAATTTCAACATTTTTGATTTTGAATTAAGTAAAGAAGATCTTCTTGCAATTAAAAGATTGGATCAGAAGAAAAGCTCCTTTTTTGACCATCGTGACCCCATTATGGTAAAATGGTTGGGAGAGCGGAAATTGAATGCATAATCTTTAATAAATCACCTATAAAATTATAACATGAAAAAAATGCTTTTTGTATTGTTAGCCATGACATTTACTCAAATTGGTTTTACACAAACCAATTCAAATCAAAGTCCTGACCAAGAAGAAATTGTTTCCATTTCAAAAAAGAAATGGAATTGGATGTCTGAAAAAATTGTTGACTCACTAGATCAATTGTTTCACGAAAAATCTATGTTTATCCATATGGGAGGAAGCTGGGGAAAATCCCAAGAACTAAATGTTATCAAAAGCGGAGGCATTTGGTATAAAAAAGCAGAAGTATATGCTGTTTCATTAAATATCATTGGAAATACGGCCATCCTGTTAAATGACATTGACTTACTTGCAGTTGTTGGAGGGAATGAAGTGATTAACCCATTTATGGTTACTGAAGTTTATATAAAAGAAAAAGGTAAATGGATCATGGGTTCTCTTACTTTTTCCCAATTACGTAGGCCTGTAAAATTGACTAAATAATTAATGCTTAATTGTATGAAGTTTCTACAAATGAGATTGATACTATTGGGTTTAATCTTTTCAATTACCTTATTAACGGTAGCTTGCTCTTCAAATAAACTGATCCATAGTAGTGAAATTATCAGCATCAAAGATCAAGGCAGTTTTATGGTTGGAGGTGCTGTATTAAAAGAACCTGGAATATTTGACCCCATCAAACCTACTGCAGCAGGTCAAACATATAGAGGTGACCACGCTTATATCTTTTATCAAATTCCTGCAAATGCTAAAAAATTACCCTTGGTAATGTGGCATGGCATTGGACAGTTTTCCAAAACCTGGGAAACAACACCAGATGGAAGGGATGGATTTCAAAACATCTTTTTGAAGAGAGGATTTGGTGTTTATTTAATGGATCAACCCAGAAGAGGTGATGCAGGCAGGAGCACAATTGGAGGTACCATTGTTGCCATACCCGATGAACAACAATGGTTTGGCACTTTTAGAGTAGGTATATGGCCCAACTATTATGAGGGTGTTCAATTTGCACGTGATAGCAATACCCTGAATCAATATTTCCGTTCCATGACCCCCAATATTGGCCCAATTGATATTGCGGTTAATACCGATGCCGCTAGTGCCCTATTTAATAAAATTGGTCCAGGGATTTTGGTTACACATTCACATTCAGGTGGTATGGGTTGGGCAACTGCGGTAAAAAACGCACAGGTAAAAGCCATTGTATCTTACGAACCAGGTAGTGGATTTTTATTTCCGGAAGGACAGGTACCAACCCCAATAGAAAGTTCGGGTGGGGCCATTACCGCATTACCTATTCCAATGGCTGATTTTATTAAGTTGACAAAAATTCCCATCATCATTTATTATGGTGATAATATTCCAAATACCCCATCACCCTATCCAGGTCCAGATGGATGGCGTGCAAGGCTAGCTATGGCCAAATTATGGCAAACCGCCGTA
>CAMFKK010000217.1 GCA_945957225.1 uncultured Sphingobacteriia bacterium
TCTACATCTATCCTACCCAACCAACTATTCCAATCATCAGCCGATGCTTGAACTATTTTGGCAAAATCCCAGTGTGGCAATTCAGCTTCCATATTTTCCCTTGCTGCAGCAATACTGGTATATGAAATGGCAACTTTCATTTGTCTAACTTCTCCCGCATCAGTTGCAAAATTTATATAGACTCCTGTACGTGATCCGTCAATTTTATCAATTTGTTCAACTAGTTTCCCATCTTTCCATTCCTTAAAAGCTTCAAATGGTTTGTCAAAATCGGCAACAAAATAAACTACAATTGGCTTGGGTCTGCGTATGGTTGCTGCCATAGTAACTTGCCCTTCAATAGATTTATTGGAAACTTTTTGTACAATCGCAGACTGCGTTTCAGAAGATCCTAATACCGTTGTAAAATCAAATAGAATTTGACTTTGGGCTGATTTTGGATAAGTGTATTTATGAAATCCAACACGAGTTGTAGACGTTAATTCAGCTATAACACCATAATCTTTTAATACTACTTTATGATAACCAGGTTTAGCAATTTCGTCTTTATGTGAGTAGCTAGACCCATATTTATCTGGGCCCAATTGACCTTTAAAAATACCTGTTGTAGGAAGTACAGGGATTCCAGAAAGTTCCCAACAATGTATATGACTAAAACACTTGATGGTGTCTTGGTTATATCTATATCCTGTATTCCAAGTTCCTTTTAATACCATATCCGGACTAAGATTCACCATGCCAAAAGGCCTTGAAGCAGAACTAAAATAAAAGAACCTAGAATTTGCTGCATCCACCATG
This sequence comes from uncultured Sphingobacteriia bacterium, assembly GCA_945957225.1. Taxonomy (GTDB): domain Bacteria; phylum Bacteroidota; class Bacteroidia; order Chitinophagales; family Chitinophagaceae; genus Sediminibacterium. Next base: position 799 of record CAMFKK010000217.1, read on the forward strand.
GGTTCAACTAAATCTGCTTTTTTTGGCTTACTGGATGTTCCAACTTGTGCACTAAAATTTGAATTTGATAAAAACATCAAAAAACAAACTGCAATTATGATTCTGTATCCCATGATAATTTGTTTCATGTCTAGTGGATTGGCATTAAAAAAGGATTTGATCAGTAATTGTTAAACAACCACTGAGCAAATCCTTTTCTTTTTTAAATATTAATAACCGGGGTTCTGCGTCATTGCAGGGAAAGACAAATCAATTTCACTTTGAGGTATTGGTCTCAGATAATGCATATCCTTAATGGTATTGCTTTTAGCAGCCCATGGATTGTATTTCTTTACACGCTCAATTAATTTTCCTGTTCTTTTTAAATCGTACCATCTGTCGTATTCACCCAATAATTCCCTAGCCCTTTCATCCAAAATCAAATCTATATTAATAGTGGCAGCAGTTGCACGATAAGATGCGCCAACAGTTGATTTAATATCTTCTGGAAATTTAGCACATTGTGGATCCTTTCCAGTATTAGCGCCCAATGCCCGATCCAATACCTTGTTATAGTACACTTCTGCAGCACCTAATTTTCCACCCGTAGCACCCTTAACAATTGCTTCGGCTGCAATCAAATAAGCTTCCGCAGAACGGAATACAGTTTCATTTAATGTCCCAAAAGCATCTCCGTAAGGAATACCTGGTTGCCAGAATTTCCACATATTGGGCTCTCCTGATGGGAATCCAGAGGCTGCAACACCACCAACAATATTGTATCCACCTCCCCACTCACTACCATTGATAACAGAATATTTTCTGGTACCACCAACATCCACACCTCTATCAGCAAGTGCAGTAGCTGGATTATTCCATGGACGGAAATAAACAACAGTATCACCAGCTTTAATATCAATTTTCAAATTGGCATTTGTCAAAGGCAATGGCTTGAAACCTGTTACAGGTAATAAAGCATAGCCAACTTCTAGAAAATTATGGTCATATCTTCCGTCTAATGTTGGATCATATAAACGGAAAATAGTGGCTCCTAAAGGATAAATGGGTTGTGAACGATTATAATCCGTTGTCCTACCCTTGGTACCAGGAAAGCCTTCACCACCACCACCAAAAACAGAGTGTAGGTTGTTACCACCAGCAACATCCTGTGTAAATGCCGCGTCAGTTTTATTGGTTAATACATCGGAATTATACTGAACAGAAAATATAATTTCTGCATTCTTATCATTCTGTGCACCAGTATACTGAGTCAATGGATTTTCAGAACGTATAGGAAATAAATCCTTGTATTTGGCAGCTAATGGATAAGCATCAATTACCTTATCTGCATATTGCAGGGCAAGATTAAAATCAGCAGCAGTTCCACCCAATGCATTACGAAAGTTCCAACCACGAGTAAGATATACCCTAGACAAAAGGAACTGTGCTGCACCTTTTGTTACCCTACCATAGTTGGAAGCAGTCACAGGCAATTTGCTCTCAGCCTCTGTAAGATCAGCAATAATTTGTTTGTATATGTCTGCTGATAAGGTTTTGGTACCATCTTTACTTGGGGTCTGTGTTTCTACTAATGGCATTGGAACATCTCCCCATTGCTGAACTAAATAAAAATAACAAAGTGCCCGTAAAAATTTGGCTTCAGAAACCCTTACACCCTTAATAGCTTCATCCATTGTAACAGCAGATGCGCGGCTTACAACAGTATTGGTTCTACCAATTTCAGCATATAACAAGGTCCATAATTGTCCTACATCTGCCAGTGCGCCATTCAATCCAATATCATATTGATGAATAGATCCTGCATTGGCTGGTGCGGTAGGGAATTTTGGATCGCCATATCCACCTGGGTAAAAAATATCAGTCCCATTCAATACCAATTGTCTGGTTTGATAAATATTCCTTAAAAGTGGATAACAAGACTTTACAAGGTCTTCAAAACCTGCAGGAGTTTTATAATAGGAATCTGTAGTCAGTGTAGACACAGCATTCTCATCCAAAAAGGATTTCTTACAAGCAGTAGCCATAATTCCAGTTAGGGAAATAGCTATTGCAAATAGTCTAAAGTTATATTTTGGGGTCATTGTAATAAGTATTAGATATGAATTAGAAACTGATATTTAATCCCATAGTTACAAGAACTGAAGGAACATCATCTTGGTAAATTGCTGAGTTGAATTCAGGATCAAATCCTGTATACTTTGTGAAAATAAAAGGATTAGATACTTGTGCATAAACCCTTGCATTAGACATTTTCAGTTTATTTTTCAAAGACTGTGGCAATGTATAACCAAGTGTAATATCAGATACTCTTAAGAAACTTGCATCCTGGTAGTTGATTGCCCCTCTATAAGGATTTGCAACAAATGGAGAGAAATAAGTATTGGAAGGATTATCCTTTGTCCAATAATCAAGCGAGGCTAATGAATTATATCTATTACCCAATTCTCCAAAAGTACCAGACAAAGTGCTATTGCTATACTGAACACCATTTCTATAATACAAGAAGAAAGACAGGTCAAAATTTTTGTAGTTAAATCTGTTGGTCATTCCCATGATCCAATTAGGCAATTGGGTACCCAAATAAGTTCTATCATCAATAGCATTTGTGGAAGAAATTATATTATCTCCATTTTGATCTACTACACGAACAGATCCAGGTACTTGTTTATACACTTTTGCAGCATTACTATCGGCCAATTGCCAAATACCAGCAAATTCATAATCAAAATTCCCCCTGATAGGGAATCCAACAAATAATTTATTACCCTTATCAACCAATTGTCCATCACCATAGAGCTCTAACAACTTGTTGTTATTCTTGGTAAAAGTAAGTGTGGTTGTCCAGCGGAAATCTTGCTTAGCAATATTGACAGTATTCAAGGTTAATTCAATTCCCTTATTTTGGATTTTACCCACATTGGCAGTTACCTGACTAAATCCTGTAAGGTTAGGAATTTTTTGACTCAATATCAGATCCACAGTATTTCTATCGTAGACTTCAATTGATCCAGATAATCTACTTTTCAGAATACTAAAATCTAAACCAAAGTTTAACTCTTTACTTCTTTCCCATCTTAAATCTTTGTTGGCTAAATTTAATGGTGCAAATCCTGTAGCAGCTACTCCATCAAAATCATACCCAGTATTTAGCAAACTAGCTTGAGTACTATATGGATTTACAGTGCTATTTCCAACTTCACCATAACTTACGCGCAATTTTAAATTACTAATAAGGCTTTGGTTTTGCATGAATTTTTCACTAGAGATTCTCCATCCTGCAGCTACTGAGGGGAAGAAGGCCCATTTATTTCCTTCAGCTAACTGAGATGCGCCATCGGAACGACCAGTTAAAGTCAATAAATATTTGTCATCATAGGCATAGTTAACTCTTCCCATATAAGAAGACAAACTGCGTTCTACCAAAGAACTACCTTGCGCAGTAATGGTACCCGTTTGAAGGGCGTACCAAAATGAATTGTATGGCAAGTCTTTTACAGCAATGGTAGATAATTCATCACGTTGATAGAAGGCACTTTGTAAAGCTGTAAAGTCAAGCTTGTGTTTGCCAAAATCTTTTTTATAGGTTAGAATATTATCAAAAGTATAGCTCTGTATTTTCTTATTATCCAACTGTGTTCTTGGCTTAGCACCAATTTGTGATTTAGACCAAGTACCTCTCCAGTCACCAGTTTCTTGGCCAATATAAGAACCAGAAAGTGATGATCTAAAGTTTAGTCCTTTTATAATATTAATGTCTACATATCCATTGACAATTGCAGATATAGTTTTGGTTTGCAACTTAGAATTGTTAGGATCAATATCATTCAAAGGGTTAGGCACTTGTTTGTCATTAATACCCATCCAAACAGCCAGTCCATCTACATTTATATCTCCATTTTGTGAAGGATTTGCCAAATCTTTATAGTATACAGTACCTGTTGGTCTAGCTCTAAATGCACCGCGCAATGATTCTTGAGAACCCCAGTTTTGATCACTATAAGTTACATAAGAAGTAAACCCAGCTTTAATTCTATCACTGATTTTGCTATCAAGACCGGCATTTAAATTATATCGTTTGAAGCCTGTATACAAAACATTTCCTTCCTCATTTAAATAGCCAGCAGAAAAACGATAGGTTGTATTTTCACTTCCACCAGAAACATTAATATTATGACTGGCTTGCATACCAGGGTCTGTAGCTAAATCAGCCCAATCAGTAGTTTCATTTGCAGTAATTTTTGCCTGCTCTGCAATGGTGAAAACGGTTCCAGTTAAACCTGCAGCAATACGGTCTGTATAAGCTAATTTATAGAATTCAGCAGTTG
>CAMFKK010000218.1 GCA_945957225.1 uncultured Sphingobacteriia bacterium
TGTATAAGAGACAGACTGCATCCTTATCTTGGTGATAAACAAATTCTTCAATTTTTCGTTCCATTAATTCCGCCTCGGAATAACCCAATAAATTACAAACGGCTAGGTTAATTTTCTTAAAATACCCATCAAATCCGGCTATACAAAGAAGATCCGGGGATAGTTGGAAAAATCTATTTAATTCATCTTCTGCCCTTGATTTTTGAATATCTGCGCCTATTTGTTTGCTAATCTTATCCATCAAATCAGACTGCAATTGCTCTTGATTGAAAGGTTGGTCTAAGAAGAAATTAAAAAAACCAATCACTTTATCATTTAGAAAAATGGGCAACACCAACACGCTTTCCAACTTTGCCATCTTTGCATTTTCTTTTGCAAGAAAATTGCTAGCCTGTATACTAGGGTAATAAATAGAAGTTTTTTGTTCCCAGGCTGTCCCCATCATCCCAATACCTTTTTGCAAGTTTTCAAAAGGCATATTTTGTCTAAACAATGCACTGGTATCATTTTTAGCCCAATTGGCCTTATATAACATTTTAGATTCGTCAATATTTATAAGCCAAGCCTCTGCATAGGAAAATCCAAGGTACTCACTGATCTTTTGAATAACTATACTCATGGCAACTTCTAAGTGTTTGTTCCCATTTATCACTTGTAAAAGATCATAGAAAAGCTCTTTTTCCTTTTCTTCTCGCTTTCTTAAAGTAATGTTTTTTTGAATGGATATCCAATGTGTAAAAAAGCCTTTTGAATCTGCAACGGGAACAATAGAAATATTAGACCAAAATTTCTCTCCCGTCTTTTTATAATTGACAATTTCTATTTCACAAGGTTGCCAAGTTTCCAATGCCTTTCTTAACCTATCAAGTTCTGCCCTATCACTTTCTGGACCTTGCAAAATCCTTGGAGTTTTACCCAAAACCTCATCGCGCTCATAACCTGTCATTTTGGTGAACGCATCATTAACATATATGATTCTTGGTCCAGGTTGATTAATTGGTTCCGCTTCTGTAATCAAAACAGCATCTGAAGAATTGGTAATCACAGATTTAAAAAGCTTTAATTGTTGTTCTTCTCTTTTCTGCTCGGTAATATCTTGCATGGCGCCAATCATCCTTATAGCCTTACCTTTCTTATCTCTAATTACAATTCCCTTATTGCGCACATATGCCATTACACCATCTGCCTTTTTAAACCTATATTCTTCAACCCAATTGCTATTCTTACTTTTAATTAGGGTATTGATACTCTGCAAGACCCTTTGCCTATCTTCTCCATGTATATGTTCATACCAACCAACAATATCTCCTTTATTATTTTCTGTTTTATATCCAAATAGACTTTCAAAACCTTCTCCCCAATACAAATCATCATCCACTAAATTCAAATCCCAAATGGCATCAAAAGTTGCTTTTGTAACAAATCCATATCGCTCATTACTTAATTGTAGTTTTGGTTCAATGAGTAGTTTTTCAGAAACATTGTTACAAATCTCAATCATACATGCTTTTCCATTGAAAAGAATACTATGACCAGTTTTTTCAACATGAATAATACTGCCGTCTTTTTTAAGATGCTTCCAAACACCAAAATGAATAGGCCCCTTTGTTAATTTGTAATATTTAATAATATCTTCTAGAGACTGTTTATCTTCTGAAGGTCTTAAATCCATGATGGTCATTCCCAATAACTCTTCTCTGGTATACCCATAACTGGCAATAACACTGTCATTGACATCCATAATTTGATAAGTATCCATTTCATAAATCCACATGGGAGAGGGACTGGCAAAAAACAACATCCGATATTTTTCTTCGGAATTCTGCATTTCATGCATTGCATTTTTAGTTGCTGTAATGTTTTTTGCAATTACAGAAACACCTACATGCTTTTGGGCTTCATTAAATATAGGATTGATTTGTACTTCAAAATAGGTATCAATCCCTTTTTTAGAAATTTTGTCATCAAATTTGATAGTTCTAGAAGACCTAATAAATTCCAAAAGCTTTAATATTTTTTTGGAATCTTGTTTTTTGAATAGACTACTTAGATTAATTCCTAAAACCAAGTCCTTTCCAAAATATTCCTTACTTATATGTTGACATGCTTTGTTAAAATAAGTAAGGTTCATGTCTAAATCAAGGGTGTAAATAATATCCGTCATGTCTTCTAAAAGACTAAAAACATGACTATACAATTCCTGATTAGCAATTACAGAATCGTTTTCCATTCCTGCAACTTTAGTAGTAGTTTCTTTCTTCAATGGAATAGACAGATTGATGGCCAAATTTTAGCGAAATAGAAGTTCGCTAATGTTCCATTAAATATACGAAAAATATGTACTAGAGCTTACACCTTTTTTCCATTTGAGCAGCAGCTTCCGGATGCCCCAAATCTCTGGCCAAAGCAAGGTCAACACAAGCACCTGTTTTGTCTATAAGATTAAATTTGGCTAAACCACGTTGGTAATAAGCTTCGCCATTTGTCTTATCAATTTCAATGGCCTTATTAAAATCCTTAATAGCATTTTGAAAATCCCTTATTTGAGCTTTGAGTATACCCCTACTTACAAAAGCATTGGCATTAGTAGCATTTAATTCAATGGATTTGTTATAATCCACTATTGCCAAACTATTTTGCTTCAAGAGGGCTTTTAATAGGGCTCTGTTATAGTAAATATCTGCATCGTTTGGATCCTGCTGAATTGCTCTATTAAAATCATTCATGGCAGCTGAATAGTCCTTCAAGGTTACTTTTAATAATGCCCTATTAAACAATAGATTTTGAAGACCAGGATTTAAAGCAACCGCTTTATCAAAATCAGCCAATGCACCATACAAATCTTTTTGCTGATTCTTGATAATCCCTCTATTAAAATACAGGTCAGCATTGTTTGGGTTTAAGGCTATTCCCTTATTAAAATCTTGAATGGCACCTACAAAATCTTTCATATTTGCCTTTCCCAAACCCCTATTAAAAAAAGCATTTGCATTTTGAGGATTTAATTCTAAACTCTTGGTATAATCTTGAATAGCACCCGTTGTATCACGAACAGCTGTTTTTGAAACCGCCCTTGAAACATAGATATCTGCATAGCTAGGGGCCTGAAGAATGGCTTGGTCAAAATCTTTAATGGCAGCAGCATGATCATTTAAAAAAGATTTGGCAACACCCCTATTAAAATACGCATTTTGTGTTTTGGGATTTAAGTCAATAGCTTTTGTAAAATCCTTGATGGCACCGGCATAATCCTTAATCGCAGACTTTGACACGCCCCTACTCAAATACAAATCTGCATTGGAGGGAGTCATTTCAATGGCTTTATTAAAATCTTGAACAGCCGCAGCGTGATTCAAACTATAAGACTTGGCAAGACCTCTATTGAAATAAATATCGGCATTGGTTCCATCTTGTTCAATGGCTTTGGTATAGTCTTGAATAGCACCAGGATAATCATTCAATTCGCGTCTAACTATACCACGGTTAAAATATGCGTTTTGCGTATTAGGATTTAAAGCAATGGCTTTATTAAAATCTTGCAATGCTCCTTGTTTATCAAGAAGATAGTTTTTAACAATACCCCTATTAAAATAAATATCGGCATTAGAGGGATCTCTTTCTATAGCCCTATTATAGTCTAATAAAGCTCCGCGATAGTCTTTTAGTCTACCATTTTCTACACCCCTATTAAAATAAGCATTCTGTGTATTGGGATTTAATTCAATGGCTTTAGAATAATCCTTAATGGCTGCTGCTGGATCATTTAAATAACCCTTTGTAACGCCTCTATTAAAATACAAATCAGCATTATTGGGTTGAATGGAAAGTGCCTTATTAAAATCAGCAATAGCAGCATTAAAATCTTTCAAACCATTTTTGGCTATCGCCCTATTAAAATAGATATCTGAATTGGAATTATCATCGCTCAGCGCCTTATCATAATCCAAGATAGCCCCTTGAAAATCCTTTAAATAAGCTTTTTCTATACCCCGGTTAAAATAGATATTGACGGTTTCAGGGTTGATAGAAATGGTTTTATTAAAATCCTGCAAAGCTCCTTGATGGTCATTCATGGCACTTTTGGCCAAGCCCCTATTAAAATAGATATCGGCATTTTCAGGATCTTGCTGTAAAGCTGTTGTATGATCCTGAATGGCGCCTCTATAATCTTTAAGATGACCTTTTTCAATTCCCCGATTATAATAGGCATTGGGCATAGTGGGAAAAATGGCAATTGCCTTACTATAATCTTGAACAGCACCCACATAGTCAGCCAACATGCTTTTGGCATAAGCCCTATTAAAATAGATATCTGGATTACTTGGCTCTGTTAAAACAGCTTTGGTATAGTCTCTTATAGCACCCTTATAATCTTTCTGCTCTAATTTCAAATTTCCACTGGTAAAATAATCTTCGGGTACTTGAGCAACTAATTGCTCAAAACTGAAAACCAGCATCAGGGTCAAAAAAGCCAGAAATTTATTCAACAGTAATGATTTTTGCATGGGATTACCAAATTATCCCTACAAAGATAAAGAACCATCCGTTTGAATAGACTGCTAGCTTTATTAAAGCTTGACTATTCTTCAACAGATAGACCAATCCGCTCTAATTGGGCTTCATTTAAGGGCTTGATTAAATATTCTATGACTAGAGGAATGGCAGCCGAACGCTCAATATCATTCAAATCAATGGAGGAAGAAAGTATATAGAGCTTGGTATTTTCATTAAAATTGGCTGGAATTTGGACGTAATGAGACAAAAATTCCCAGCCATCCATAAAAGGCATATTAATGTCTAAAAATATCCATTTAGGAAAAGAAAAATCCTTTTGTTCCACTTTTTTAAGCAAAATATCCAAGGCATTGGAGGCAAGTTCAAAAGTTTTAATCTGATAATTGGGAGCCAGTGCTTGAATCATTTCTTTATTCAAGTAATTCACCAAAAAATCGTCATCAATCAGGTAAATATCTCCCATTTTTTTCTGAATAAAATTATCCTATGGCTTGCTGTAGCTTTTCCTGAGTAGATTGAAATTGAAAATTAATTCTCACGGCATTTCCCACTTTATTGATGCTTACCTTATCCCCCTTTTTAATGGATTCTTCAATCA
>CAMFKK010000219.1 GCA_945957225.1 uncultured Sphingobacteriia bacterium
GATCCATTAGTGGTGCCAAATGAAATTGAAAGGGCATTTTTAGTTCAATGATATCACCATCTTTCCATTTGCGTCCAATTTTAAGATAACTGCCTGGAATTGCTTCTAGGGCTTGAGGTTTCCCATTAATGGTTACTAGGAATCCCTTGGTAGCCCATCCCGGTACCCGCACCATTAGATCAAAAGTTCCGCTACCCTTGATCGTGAGTTGGGTATTGTCTTCTTTGGGAAAATTGGTTTTCTGTTCAATGCTTACTTTCTTATTGCTCCAATTTAAGGTGGATGGAATAAAGAGATTCACGTACAAAGCTTTGTCATCAACAGATTTAAAATAGATGCTGTTTTGAAACTTGGTATTGCTTTCCATGGCCGTTCCATTACAACAGGTAAAACCCGTCATATTGGGGTTGCCAAAGTCTTTTTCAGAACCAGGTCTGAGTGGAATATGGTAGGTATTAGCTGGACTATGTTCAGCTACAGAAGCCAAGATATCGTTGTACAAAGCGCGCTCATAATAATCCATGAATGCCCCATTTTGATCATAGAGAAATAAATTGCTGGTTAGTTTGAGCATATTGTAAGTGGCACAGGTTTCGTTTTGTCCACCAGCAGATAAACCATTGGCATACAATGTTCCTGGTTCTGCGGTAAAACATTCTGGATTATTAGGATTACTAGCACCTGCTACTCCACCAATACTATAGGTATAATCATTGATGGCTTTGTGCCAAAAATTATCAGCAATGGCATAATACTCTGGATTATTAGAAACGCGATAAGTAGCAATACTACCCAGCATTTGTGGAATATGTTGGTTGGCGTGTAATCCCCTAAATAAGTCAACATTTTTGGCCAAACCATTGCTGTGTAAAGTATCTCCAAAAAACACTTTGATATTGTCAAATAATTGTGCTGCTTTTAAATATTCCGGCTCCTTGGTTATGTTATACAAACGTGCAAGAGATTCATTCATGCCACCAAATTCTCCCGCTATATACATATTCCACATACTGATCCTAGTGGCAGTTGGTAGCTTGCTCAAACGCGTATAGACCCAATGACTCATGCCAGTGGCAATCTCCAAAGCTTTTTGATTACCACTTACTTCATAGATATCAATAAGACCAGCCAAAATTTTGTGCAGGGTATAATAAGGCGCCCAAATTTGAGTGGATTGGGTACCATATTTAGCACCGGATTCTAACATGATAAATTGGTCAGGTGGATAGGCACTGATAAAACCCTTGCCCCAATTCCAGTAATCATTTCTTATACCAGCATCACTAATATCAGAGTCATAGCTTTTTTTACCAGGCCCCATGGGAACCAAGGTTGGATCTGCCACAAATGGACCACCCGCTTCTTTTGGCTTGCCCGATAGTTGGGATAAATCATACAAAGCATTGACCATATAGTCCATCTTCTTGGCAAAATTATCCTGCAAGCTTTTGTCATAACCAGTGCCCGCATATGCTTGCGCGATGGCAGATAAATAGTGACCCGTAGCATGGCCTCTGAGTTTGGTGTCTTTGCTATCCCAAACACCTAATGCTTTGGCACCAGCGGGTTGTGGCTGACCAAATGCATGACGAAACATATAGAGAAATGCATTAGGATCCGTTTTGGCCAAGGTTTGAACAAATTTGTCCCTGTTCTCTGTAAACTTGGTTGGTTGACCAACCGTATTGGTATTCAAAGAAACCTCGTTTAAATTAAAAGCCACCAATTTGGCAGTTGGTGCTTTTGGCGAAGCGTTGGCTTGAACAGTTACAATGGCTTTGGGTGTTAATTGCGTTCCTGGCACACGACCAGCAATGGTATAGGTTCCTGGTTTTAAAACTGCTTTATTATCCGTTGGCGATGGCCAGATTACCTTCACAGGAGGCCCTTTAACCAAGTCTTTGTAAGTACCTTCAAGCGTGCTAGGAAGCCTTGGCAAATTACCAACGGTGGTGGTTACTGTTACATCTGCAACACTGGTTAAAAAGGCATTGAATAGTTGTGGTTGGTTGGCAGAAAACGTAGGCAATGCTTCTTGCTTTTTTTCTGGGGCGGGATGTTGAATAATCCATTCATGCACTCCAGTAGCATGATTTTTGGGCAATTGAATTTCAAGTCTAATAGCGGTTGTTCTAACGGGTTCAAACCTAACCACATCGTATTTGTCTTTTACCGGGGCATAAGCAGTTAGATTTTTTACGGGTACCCAAGCATCGCCCTGCTTATATAAAATTTGATAACTAGCCGGAATTCTACATCCACCAAAAGGGGCATCGTCATACCAATAAACACTGGATTCTGAAACGGTATAGGCTTTGTCAAAATCATATTGGATCCATTCCTTGGTATCTTTTTTGGGCCACCAATGCAGATACAATCCAGATTTATCTTCAGAACTGGCTGGTTCAAATTGGTCATTAAGTGCACCCAACATTCTTTTGTTATTAATAGATGCTGTGACCACACTTTTAGAAGCAATGGTAGCTGCAGGGCTAGGTCTGGCTGCTGCGGATTCATAAGGAATCCATACCTGCATTTCAGAAGCTTCTCTATTGTTCCATGCATAGTATGGAATGGCTTTGGCTTGCAAATTGGTTTTGATTAAGTCTTTACTAGACACCTGACGTTTGGTAGCGTAACCCTCACCAGTTAAGACCATGACACCATTGAGTAATTCTTGGTGATAATTTTCTTGCACTTTGGCATCCTTGTCAATCACAATATTTTGAACTGAACCATCTTGATTATCCGGCCCTTCTAAGCAATAGACCAAGGGGCCTTTTTGAAAGGCAAATCTGCCCTTGTCTTCTTTGACTAAATCATTGGCCAATACTTTTTCCACTTCCATGGGTAAATCCATCACCAATTGATCTCCTTTTTTCCAAGTTCTATTAAAAACCGCATAGCCTTTTTCAATTGTATATTCTTGGGTTTTACCATTAATGCTTATAGGTATATTCAAAAACTTGGTATCCGCAAAGCGATACAAATTACTTGGCACTGCTTCCTGTCTGGCCCATCCTGGAATTCTAACGCGCAAAACAAAATTGGTGGGTTTGTTTACATCAATCTTCATAGACACTTTTCCATTCCATGGATAAGCCGTTTCTTGAGAGATACTCAATTTTCCGGCAGGCAGAGTAATATTTGACTGATTGGTCATGAAAAGATTCACGTAAAGATTATTAGCATTTTGCGCATATACATAACCCGGAATAGAAGGCATGAATCTTGTCATATTTGAAATGCAACAGGCACAACTAAACCAAGCACTGCGTTGGTGCTGACCCATGGATGACAAAGGATTGGGATAAAAGAATTTGGTACCATTTTGAGAAACACCAGATAACAAACCATTGTATAAAACCCGTTCCATCACGTCTATATAACTGGCATCGCCGTGTAATAAAAACATGCGATTGTTCCAGTACACATTGGCTATGGAAGCACAGGTTTCTGCATAAGCACTCATATTAGGTAAATGATAAGCAGCTCCAAATGCTTCACCCGCACCAGTTGCACCAATACCACCTGTTAAGTAGATTTTTTTACTCACTACGTCTGTCCAGATATCGTCAATGGCTTTAATATAAGAAGCATCGCCCGTAAGAGCAGCCACATCGGCCATGCCTGTGTACATATAGGCTGCACGAACCGCGTGACCAACGGCTTCGTGTTGATCTGTTACAGGTTTTTGTGACTGGTTATATTCAGAATACTTACCAGTTCCTTTGCCTCGCATGTCCAGGAAAAATTTGGCAAGGTCTAGATATTCCTTCTTGCCAGTAACCCTATACATACGCGCCAAACCCATTTCTACCACTTGGTGACCAGGAAAATAATTGGCTTTGCCAGGGCCAAAATCTTTGACAAGCAAGTCTGCATTCTTGATGGCAATATTTAAAAAGGTCTTCTTACCGGTAGAAATATAGTGTGCTGTTGCGGCTTCATATAAGTGTCCGCTATTGTATAATTCGTGACTCAGGTCAGGATCTTTTTCCCAGCGCTTGGCTCCTACCCATGGATGTTGTTTCACCGGCTTCATGGTTCTGAATGTATAGAGATAACCATCTGGTTCTTGGGCATCTGCTATTATGCCAATTAAGGTATCAATGCTGCGTTCTAAAGACAGATTGGGTTTTACCTGCAAGGAATAAGAAGCTCCTTCAATGAGTTTGTAAATATCAGTATAATCAAAAGGGAATTCGGTTTGACTAGTTGCTTCTTTCTTGCCCGCCGCTTTTAAAAAGTTGTCAATGCGCCCCTGTTCCCGGCATTTCTGTAACACATAGGGAATGGTAATATTGGCGTTGACATCTATACGCGGTGCCCAGAACTGGTCATGCACGTGCACATGGTTAAAGGTCACGGGCTGTATGGGATAATCACGGTTTTGAGTTTTGTTTTGGGCTTGCGCCGATGTAGCTAGCAAGACTGCTGCTAAAATCAATTGTTTACCGCTTGGAACTGTATTTTTCATGCTAGTTGGTCTGGAGCATGAATTTACATTAGATGGGGGGAATGGGAAAATCTAATCGGTGTTCAAGATTGGTTAGGGTTTTGCTGGCGCGATGGCTTTAGAAAGAAATATGGAATCCAAAGAATACTAAATGCTATCAGGCCTTTGGTATTTGCTTTTACGTCTTGAATGTCAAAACGTCCATGAATACGTTTTTTTAAAAGGATGTTACTATATGCTTGGGCATATTCTATAGCAATACCATAACCAAGGAGGACAAAGAAGATTAAAATATGGGTAGTTAGATTTTTGCCATAGAGCATATTTAGAAATCCCGCAGCAAGAAAGTAGAATGCACCATGTAGTTCCTTATCGTAATGGTGAAATACAGCTGGGAGCTTAATCATGAAACCAATAACGGAAAGGATTAAGGCTATAATGGTGAGGAGGGTTTTAGGCATTTGCATGATTTTTAGATCCATCCAATTTCTTTGACCGTCATATCTGTTTCTGCTTCTCCAGTATGCTGGGTAGACTTGGGTTCAAAAAGTAAATTGAAGACGGTATCACCATTTGTATGGGGTCTGTCTCTTATACACATCTGACGCTGCCGACGACTAGTCGAGTGT
>CAMFKK010000220.1 GCA_945957225.1 uncultured Sphingobacteriia bacterium
ACAGGGGTAAGGATGCCCATGTGGGGGATTATGTGGTGAATGTTTTGAACTGCAGCACTAAAGAAGTGGCTTATGGCTATGTCATTGCCAATCAAGAAAAGGATGATATAGTTTCTTGCAAGGGCAGAAAGCTACCTATGGCATGTTATACTATTCTAATTAAGTTTAAAACCGATTCATTGATAACGGCTAAAACTGGATACCTGTTGGGCAGTCTGCCCATTTTGGCTTTTGTGGGGTTGCTGTTTTTTAGGGTGGCTAGGACTAAGAAGGATGTGGAGGAAAATTCTTTGGATGCTGAGCAGTTTCAGTTGGGGGATATTTTGTTTGATGCTAAGCAGCGGAAATTACTGAAGAATGATACTGTGATTGATCTAACAGCTACGGAGACCAGGGTCTTGCGCATTTTTGCGGAGTCTCCTAATGAAGTGATAGAACGCAATAAGATACAAAAAGAGATTTGGGAAGATGAGGGTGTGATTGTGGGCAGGAGTTTGGATATGTTTATTTCAAAGTTGCGTAGGAAGTTGGAGATGGATGAGCAGGTAAAAATTGTGGTGGTGCGGGGTGTTGGGTATAGGTTGGAGGTTGGGTAGTATTGCACAGGTGCGATGGTCAATGAAATAAATCATTTTCAAAGGCATTTATTATAGGTCTAATCTGTTTTTTCATTTTTTTATGGCCTACTTTTGAACACGTTTGGCCATTGTTTTATTCCCATTTTGCAATAAATAAACTTTTTCAATTTCATTTTTATCGTTCTTTTCAAATTGAAGCTGAGCATCCACCACTTTTAAGAAAAATAGCAATTCATTTTCAGCAAATATTGGAAATGCTTTTTGTCCTGTTAATTGTGTGAATAATTGTCCATTATCCAACATAATTTTCAATTCAATATCTTTCACAATTTCATATATTCCAACATAGCTTTTTAGTTGTTCAATTGGCAGCTTTATTTCTGTTCTTATTTTCTTTTGTGGCAATGGTTTATTATACAAGATATTTCTGATTGATTTAACGGGAATAGATACATTTTCATGATTTTGAAGGATAATGATTGTTTTGTCATTAGAGATATGTCTGTCTATATATGTAACATACCCAGGCCATCCGCCACTATGTGAGGTGATTTTTCCAAAATCAGGGTTTTCTTCTATTCCCCAACCAAAACCATAATTTGTTTTAGATTTATCATTTAATGTTGCAACCTGAAATAGTTCATTCATCCCTTCATTTGAAATTAATTGATTGCTGTATAAAGCTCTATCCCATTTCAGCAAATCATTTACAGTGGAATTCACACAACCATCACCAACAATTCCATCCAACCAAATAACCATACTTGTTTCAGTCAGACTATCGGGTAATTCATATTTTTTAAGACTGTCAGAATAAATATAACCAAACGCATAATTATCTATTTTCTTTGGTGCAAATCTTCGGGTATAAACAAAACTATTAGTCATTTTTAATGGCTTAAAAATATGGCTTTTTAAAAAGTCTCCATATGTCTGTCCAGATGCTTTTTCTATAATTGAAGCCAAGAACGCATAACCTGTATTGCTGTATTCATATTTTACATTGGGATCAAATAAAACTTTTGGTTTAACTTGATTAAATAAAACAATTATGTCTTTATTGGTGGCTATTTTTGACTTGTCATACAAACTGTCCATTAATTCCATATAGTCAGGAAGTCCACTTGTATGATTAAGCAAATTTCTAACTGTAATATTTTTATAATTAGCTAACTCAGGAATGAATTTTGAAATTGGATCCTCTAAATTTAGTTTGCCTTTTTCTTTTAGCATCATTATTGCCATTGCAGTAAACTGCTTAGAACAAGAAGCTAATTCAAATATTGAGTTTTCGTTAAGCTTTTGTTTGGTTGCTTCGTTTGCAAATCCAAAGCTTTTTTTATAAATCACGTTTCCCTTTTCTGCAATTAAAATATTACCATTTAGTGTATTATTTGCATGCATATCAGTTAATAAACTATCAATTTTCATTATTCTATCTTGTCCAGAAGTTGCTTGTATGATAAGGGTTAATGAAAATGCAAAGAACAATTGTTTCATGATATTATTTAAATTATGTAAGACTTGTTAGAGGTAATGGTTTTGTTATCTGTTTGTTTTAATCTGATTATTTATTATCAAATAGGCAACTATTAGAAAAGGAATGGTTGAAAATAAAATTTTTAAATTAAAGCTGATTATTCCTATAAAAAATAAAAATACCAGTAAAACTCCTAATCCTCCAAGACTTAGAAAAGTCAATATTTTGCTTGGTGACTTTTGAAAGAGTGTAAATAATAACAGTATTTGTCCAATCAATGGAAGGATAATTAATGGATGAATCACAGAGGAAGGGTTTGTGAATAGTTTAGAGATTATTTCAGACTCAGCTTGAAACAACCATAATTTCTTGTCTTTTCCCCATTCTAAATAACCCAAAAGAGACGTTAGAATGGCAAGGAAATTTAAAATTTTGATGCTCATATTCAAATACTTTAGTTAAAGAGACTGCTAACGTGCAGGTCTTTGGGCTGGTTGGAATTTTGCAACTAACCGCTAGTAACCGCTGCTGATTTTTTTGATTGGTTGAAGTTAAGAACTAAAGCTCAGGTTTGTTTTATCAGTCAGGAACAGAAGACTGCAATTTTCCTGTGCATTAATTCTTAAATTGTTAACCTTCAAAATCAAAGCTTGTCCCTAATTTTAGGTTCAATTTATTTTTATATTATGGACAACAACAGGCGGGAATTTCTTAAAAAAGCTTCTCTGCTGGCAGGTGGCGCAGGCATCATGAACGCACTGCCCGCTTCTATTCAAAGGGCATTTGCAATCAATCCTGAACTCGGCAGCACCTTTCTGGATGCGGAACATATTGTTTTCCTGATGCAGGAAAACCGCTCCTTTGATCATACGTTTGGAACATTACAAGGAGTTCGGGGATTTAATGATCCACGTGCAATTACATTACCGGATAAAAACCCGGTATGGCTGCAGACAAATAAAGCCGGAGAAACCTATGCCCCATTTCGCTTAAATATAAAAGAAACAAAAGCCACCTGGATGAGTTCTCTACCCCATTCTTGGAAAGATCAGGTGGATGCAGCCAATAATGGAAAACACGATGGCTGGCTAGATGCCAAACATTCGGGTCATAAGGAATACAAAGAAATGCCGCTAACCATGGGCTATTATAACAGGGAAGATATTCCTTTCTATTATGCATTGGCGGATGCATTTACAGTTTGCGATCATAATTTTTGTTCATCCCTTACCGGTACCACACCCAACCGTTTATATTTTTGGTCGGGTACCATACGTGGTAATCATGATGCTGACACTTTGGCAAGGGTATGGAATGGAGATTCGGACTATGAAAAATGGGCAAACTGGGTAACTTTTCCTGAGCGGCTGGAAGAAGCCGGGATATCATGGAAGGTATATCAAAATGAAATCAGTGTGGGTGTGGGCTTTGAGGGTGAAGAAGATGCATGGCTTGCCAATTTTACAGATAATCCTTTGGAATTTTTTGAGCAATACAAAGTAAAGTTGTCTCCACAATATATCACTAACCTTCCTAAAGTTATTGCATCCATATCATTACAAATAAGAAAATCAGAAGAAGAACTGTCAAACCTGGAAGCCAATTCTGAAAAAGCAAAATGGTTGAAGAAGCGAATTGCAGATGCCGGTAAATACAAGGACGCTCTTATTAAAGATCAGCAAAACTATACATTGGAAAAATTTGAGCAATTATCCGCTAAAGAAAGGGCGATTCATGAAAAAGCATTTTCTACTAATAAAAATGATCCTAACTATCATGAATTAACAATGCTTGAATATGAAGATGGAAATATCAAGCGTTCGGTTCAGGTGCCTAAAGGAGATATATTGCATCAGTTCAGAGCCGATGTTAAAACTGGTAACCTGCCTACTGTTTCATGGATTGTGGCGCCTGAAAATTACTCTGATCATCCTGGTGCAGCATGGTATGGTACATGGTATACCAGTGAAGTAATGGATATATTAACACAAAATCCAGAAGTGTGGAAGAAAACAATTTTCATTATTACGTATGATGAAAATGATGGCTATTTTGATCATATGCCTCCCTATTCCGTTCCACATAAAGAAAGTATGGGCAAGGTTTCAGCGGGCATAGATGCAAGTTTAGAGTATGTGAAATCAAACCAACAGTCTTCTAAGAAAGATGACGTACGGGAAAGCCCTATTGGACTTGGTTTTCGAGTGCCTATGTTAATTGTATCTCCCTGGAGTAGGGGCGGCTATGTTTGTTCAGAAGTATTTGATCATACTTCTTCCATCCGCTTCATGGAAAAATTCCTTTCTCACAAATCAGGAAAAAAAATCATAGAACCCAATATCTCTCAATGGAGAAGAACAGTATGTGGTGATCTCACAGCTGCTTTCCGCACCTGGAATGGGGAGGCTATCAGGCTACCTGATTTTATGAAAAAAGAAGCATCCATAGAAAATATACACAAGGCAAAATTCAGACAACTCCCATCGGGTTATTCAAAATTAGCTGAAGCACAAATCAAAGAGATCCGCAGCCAAGCTCATCGTACAGGATTATTGCCAAAACAGGAAAAAGGGATTCGTTCTTCCACACCCATTCCTTATGAATTGTACGTTAATGGACATTTGAATGAAGACAATTCTGCCTTTGTCATTCAGCTTAAAGCGGGGAATACAGTCTTTGGTGAAAAGTCGGCAGGTTCCCCTTTTAGCGTATATGCTCCTGACGGGTATAAAAATGAACCGCTTGAAAACTGGGCATACACGGTGGCAGCAGGCGATTCATTAGTTGATGAATGGGCTATTGGTGGTTTTATAAACAATAATTATCATTTAAGTGTGTATGCACCCAATGGCTTTTACCGGGATTTTGCCGGAACTGCAAAAGACCCTGCTATTGAAATATATTGTGATTATGAAAAAATAAAATCTGGTAATAGGTTAACTGGAAATGTTTTATTACAGTTAAAAAGCAAAAGCGGCCAACCATTCACTGTAGAAATTACTGACAACGTATATAAAGC
>CAMFKK010000221.1 GCA_945957225.1 uncultured Sphingobacteriia bacterium
CCAGGAATAAGTACCACCTGTTAATTCTGGAATTGAATAGGTTTGGTTTCCATTTACGCAGGCTTGAATGGGGCCAGCAATTTGTAAACCTTCACAAATATTTTTCAAAGCAACATATGCATAAGCAAAATGCCCAGATGGTACACAGTTATCTGATTCAAATGTAAGAGTCACTTGTTGTCCACGATATTTGGCCAAATCAAAAATGACTTCTGTCCAACCCTTGGTCCAAACCCTTAGTTGTGGGTCGTTGTTATTTCCATTGACATTGGGAGAAGGGGTATTACTCAGCGCAAATCCTTTTAGTTTGGCAGCTGCAACATCCAACACAAAACTATTACCAGCTCCATTGGTGGGTAAGTAGTACATGGCATTGGCGCAATCAATGGTGCCGGTACTAGTTGTAAGGGTTGCTGTAAACATTGGAACCTGATCCGAAACATGGGAAGCACTCTCTAAGACCATCGCGTAAGCATAAGTAACCACATAGGGCTCTGTACTTGATCCGGGAGGTACATTTATGGTATAGCCCAGTCCTCTGAAAAGCCCGCCAATATTGGTGTTTCTGGTTTGATCGGTATTAATTGTTGAAGAGCCTACTCTTACAGAATAACCATAATAATAACCATTGATGGTGGGTATGGTTTCAAAATCACCAAAGGGGTCTTTTGAATTGGCAGTTTGTACTTCAATGCCATTATTGGATAAACCAAATTCCGGGATGATGCTTGTTCCAAAGGTACCAGATGGAAAATTACTAATGGAATCGTACAAGGTTTGAGTACCTCTATTTCTAGAAGTATTTCTTTGAAATTGTCCAGTATAACTAAACCAGTGATTTAGGTTTGATTCAGAAAAATTGATATTAATAGGACAGGCTTGGTTTTGTCCCCATGCGGAATTATACCCAATTAATATTATGATAGTTAGTAGGTATTTCATTAGCGGATAATCACAATGGTTCCTTTTTTAGCAATGGTATTTCCCAAATAATCTACTCCCTCTGTTGAATAGACATAAGTTCCACTGGGTTGTTTTACACCATTATAAATTCCATCCCAACCCTTGCCTATTTCAGTGGTGATAAAAACTTGTTGTCCCCACCTATTGAAAATACTGAAATAATGCAATTTATTAATGCCAATTAAAATGGGTTTGATTACGTCATTTTTTCCGTCAGCATTTGGAGTAAAAGCAGATGGCACTAAAATATCTGGATCAGATTGAAACAGTTTTACTTTTACTGCATCTTTTGCAGAACAGCCATTTGCATCAAAGGCAGTAACGGTATAAGTAATTGAATCAACAGACTTGTCCAATACAGCAATTGGATTGGCAATACTTGGGTCGCTCAATCCAGTAACGGGTGTCCAGAGATAAGAACTGCCACCAGAAGCATTTAATTGTAATGGTTGGTTAGCCACAATACTGGTATCATTTCCGGCAAATACTTTGAGAGGTTGAATCACAGTAACTGTGATAGTATCACTTACTGGCTTTGCACAACCCAGGGTATCATTGGCGGTTAAAATATAAGTAGTGGTTTTGGTTGGCCCTGCAATGGGTTGTACCAAATTGGCATTTAATAAAGAGGCAGAAGGACTCCATTTAAAACTTGACCCTACTACAAAACCTTGTAATGCAATTCTATTGCCGTAACAAATAGTGGTATCTGCAGTTACTGCCGCAACAGGATATGGTGCTACTCTGTAAAACACGGAATCTTGGGCTTGGCATTTTCCTAAATTGGCAGTAACATAATAACGTGTATTTACCAATGGTCTAACTAATGGATACTTGGTGTTGGCCACTATTTCACCAGTAGAACTTGTCCAATTATAACTCAAAGCATGACTAATAGTACCCAATCTAAAACTATCTGTTTGACAAATAGTAGAATCCAGTCCAGCTTTTACATTAATAAAGGGTAGTACATGAACATTTACGGTGTCTTGGCTAATACAACCATTGTCATTGACCGATACAAAATATTTGGTACTATCCGTTGGATAAACAATAGGGGTGGCTGTTGTGTCTTTTTGAATGCGTGATCTATTGGCCAAATTGTCTACCGTCCATTTGATAGTACCTGCATTAACAACAGATTGTAATTGCAAAGTATCAATGCTACAGATAAGTGTGTCTTTAAAACCTAGACTAAGGGCGGGTTTATCAGTAATGGTAATGAATTTACTAATGGCAGATTCGCAACCCTTACTATTGGTGACAACCAAACTTACTTGCACCACCTGTGGACTATTAAATTTCCAGGCACTGTCTTTTGATCTTGCCGTATCTGCCAAGGTCAGTGGGTCTCCAAAATTCCATCTCCAACTATCCACTATCCCGTATTGGGTTTGGGTTTTATCCTGGAATAAAAAAGGATTACTAAAGCAGGAGCCATTCACGTTAAAATCTGGTGTAAATCCTGGGAAAACCCTTACTTGAGCAGCAGCAGAATCCTTACAACCACCAGTACTTGTTACGGTTAATTTTAATTGATAAACACCCGTGTCTTGATAAGTATGTGATGGGGTAGGATTGCTTGAGAAATTTGTAGCTGGGAACTTGGTTTCTCCAAAATCCCAAGCATAACTACTCACGGTTGAATTCAATGATTCATTTTGAAAATTCATGGTAAAGCCGTCGCAGGTAATATAACTTGGCTTGAGCGATGCGGCAGAAATGGAACAGTCTGCCACAGTAATATGAATTTCTTTTCTTGTTTTGCCTATAAGCACGCCAGCGCGATATTCCAAAACCCATACTGCCAAAATATAATCACCCACTCCGGATGGCGCAATGCCAGAGATAATACCTGTAGTGGGGCTGATTTTGACATTTGCCCCCAAGGGACTGCCACCAGAAAAACTTCCGCCATAGGGAACACCAATATAAGGCGGATTTGAAGGTGGATTTGGTTGTGTGCCAGCTTGACTGGTATTGCCACCCGTTAGACCATCGCAGAACTCATATGCCAAACTATCTTGGTCAACATCGGTTGCACTAAAGTCAAAAACAAAGGGACTATTGTAACAAACAATGGCTGTGTCTTTTTGGGCAAATAAAGGACTAGAATTTTTAGAGTAATCCGTACCAGAAATAGTGCCAGGAATGGTATTGGAATAAGTAACCCCAATGCTACTGGAATTTCCGCTTACATTGGCAATGCCATTTATTCTACAACATCTTTGAACAGCCAAAACATACCCATTGGGATTATTTGGAAGCTCTACCTGTGTTACATAGCTATCAATAAAATAACAGACCTTACCCAATGGTGGATTACTCAAACATGCGTCAAAACTGGTTTTATTTGGGTTGTCAGAGCCAGTTAATTGGATTACCACGGTTTGAATGACTTGCACGTTGGACTGTGCGTCAAAAATGCCAAGATATACCCTTGGGTCCCTTTGGGCTCCTGTAGAACTGCAATCCAAATATTGTTTAACAGTAATCCTATAAATACTGCTATTAGCAGAACCTGGACTAATATATTCGTATTGAATCCAACCCCCTTTAAGGTGATTGGCCCTTAAAGTATTGCTAGAAAAAAGACAAAAGCATAGCAGAACCAAGGCCAAAAATTTGGATGGTAGCTGGGGTTTGACCAAATAAAAGGCCCTTATTAGAAAATTGGATTGTTTCATGTTCCTTGTTAAAAATACAATTTGTTACCCTACACCCGGTTCCTACTTGTTTTTTTAACGGTGCTGCAACATAATTAAAAGAGCATATTTAGTTGGGGCTTGCTGCCTTCTACTTTGAACTTATCTGATTAAAACAATAGTTCCTTTTCTTAAGATGGTTTTTCCCAGATAATCAATGCCCTCCGTTGCGTAAACATAGGTTCCGCTAGGCTGAGCAACTCCATTGTATGAGCCATCCCATCCCTTGCCAATTTCAGTGGTACTAAACATTAATTGCCCCCATCTATTATAAATAGAAAAATAACGCAATTTGGCAATCCCTATGGGGATAGGCTTTAAGAGGTCATTCTTACTATCTGCATTGGGCGTAAACGCCGATGGTACAAAGATTTCAGGTCCTGTTTTAAAGACCTTTACTAAAATATCATCGGTACTAAAACAGCCCCCAACTCCGGTTACTTTCACCAAATACCTGATACTGTCAATGGAAGCATCTAATTGCGCAATGGGATTGGCTATATTGATATTGCTCAAACCATTTTCCGGATACCATGCATAAATAGTTCCTCCAGTAGCATTGAGTTGTAATGGTTGATCTACTACAATAACGGTATCCCTTCCAGCAAAAGCTTTTACAGGAGGAACCATGGTGACCACAATACTATCCGTTACAGGTTTGGGGCAACCCAAGGTATCTGATACAGTGATTAAATAAGTAGTGGTCTTGGTAGGACCCGCAATTGGGTTCAGGGTATTGGCATTGAGTAAACTACTAATTGGACTCCATTTAAAAGCTGATCCTGTAATGCTGGCATGTAAAGGTAATTTGTAACCAATACAAATACTGGTATCATTAGAAACAGAAACGTTTGGATACGGTACAACTTTAATAGAGATGGTATCCAAAGCTGTGCATTTACCAAGATTGGCTAATAAACTATAATTGGTATTGACCAAGGGTCTGACCAAGGGAGATTTAATGGGATCAATTTTTTCTCCATTATTGCTGACCCAATGAAAACCAAGACCCTGGGTATTGGCATGAAGTCTAAAGCTATCTGTTAGGCAAATCACAGAATCCAATCCAAGATCAAGATTGATAAAATCCAGTACATTTACCTTTACCGAGTCAGTTCCTTTACAGCCATTGTCATCCATGGTCACATAATAAGTGGTTGTTGTTTTTGGATAAACCAATGGTTTGGCACTATCGGCATATAATAGGTTTTGATTGGGTGACCAAGAAAATATTCCATCACCAGCCACACTTAAGGCAAGGGTGTCAATACTACAAATCAGGGTGTCTCTAAAGGCCATTTGCAAAACAGGATCTTGTTGCACATTTACGGTTTGAAATAAGCTATCAAAACAACCCATACTACTATCAACCAGCAATGAAACTATACTTGCTCCAGCATAAGC
>CAMFKK010000222.1 GCA_945957225.1 uncultured Sphingobacteriia bacterium
GGATAAGGGTTGGAGCCTGACCATTCAATCTTCTAATGGAAGAAAAGCCGTATTGGTAGGGGTAGATGCCATTGGTCATCCCAAATATTATATTAGTCAAAATAATAGTATCGCGGCAGCAACAACTAAAACCAACCAATTGTGGCCTGGTGGAAGTACTGGTCTCAACCTGAGCGGATCAAGTGCTGGATTAAAAAACAAATTGGGTATTTGGGACGAGGGTAAAATTCTGACTACCCATGTTGAATTAACTGGTAGGGTTACTCAAAAAGACAATGCCAGTTCTTTGGCGGACCACGCCACACACGTGGCGGGCACCATGATGGCAACCGGCATCAATGCCAACGCAAAAGGAATGGCTTATGCCATGCCCGGTTTGGTGGCATATGATTTTGACAATGATTTTTCAGAAATGTTTGCTGAAGCGGCTAACTTAATTCTCTCTAACCATTCCTATGGTATTATTGCAGGATGGAATTACAATAGCAGTTTTAGCCGATGGGAATTCTGGGGAAGGGCTGGAGAAAATGAGGACTATAAATTTGGCTATTATAGTGAAGACGCTCAGATTCTGGATTCCATTGCTTACAATGCGCCTAACTATTTAATTGTAAAAGCTGCGGGAAATAATCGGGCATACAATGGACCAGAGGAAGGTGCCAAATATTATAGATACAATGCTACTAACCAGATGGTTGAAGCGGGTAATAGACCTGCAGGCATTAGTAGTAATGATGCTTTTGGTTCCATTGCATGGGATGCCAATGCCAAGAATATTTTAACCGTTGGAGCTGTGGAGGGAATTCCAGGGGGATACAATAGAAAAGAAGACGTGGTCATGTCTAGTTTTAGCAGTTGGGGGCCAACTGATGACGGAAGAATCAAACCAGATTTAGTGGCCGATGGGGTTCAGGTATATTCTACCAATGCCAGTTCAAATACTGGATATGATTCCCGTAATGGCACTTCTCATTCCTCTCCAAATGCAACAGGATCCTTATTGTTATTACAAGAATATTGGTCAAAATTAAAAGCAGGTGCATTTATGCGATCTGCTACCCTCAAGGGTTTGGCCATTCATAGTGCAGATGAAGCGGGTAGTTTTCCTGGACCTGATTATAGATATGGATGGGGTTTGTTAAATGTTGAAAAAGCTGCAAACATGATTACGGCTGCAGTGAGTTCAAATAATGCCAGTACTAGTGAACATTTGATTTATGAAAACAATCTGAGCAATGGTCAGAGCTTTTCTACTACGGTGATAGCATCGGGTAAATCGCCTTTGGCGGCAACCATAAGCTGGACTGACCCCAAGGGAACGGTTGAGACCGTGAATATGCTCAATAATCCTGCAAAAAAATTGGTGAATGATTTGGATATTAGAATAACCAAGGGCAGTAGAATTTATTTGCCCTGGATCCTAAACCCTGCAAGTCCTGCTTTATCCGCATCCAGGGGAGATAATATTACTGATAATGTTGAAAGAATTAATATTGATAGTACCATTCCTGGCGAAACGTATACCATTACTGTTACCCATAAGGGTAGTTTACAAAGAGGGCAGCAAGCTTATTCCCTGATGATTAGTGGTGGTGGTGGTGGTGCTTATTGCGTCTCAGCACCAACCAGTAATACTGGTGCCAGAATTGATAGTGTGGTGATTGGTAGTTTGAAATATGAGAACCCTGCCGGTTGTACCAGTTATACCAATGCCACCAATTATAGTGGCGATATTGAAACTTCCCAACCACTATCGCTGCGCGTAAAAACCAGTAGTTGTGACGCCAGTAATAATCCTAGAATTGTGACTGTTTTTATTGACTTTAATAATAATGGGGTATTTGATGCATCAGAAAAAATTGCCCAAAGTGCTGCATTGAGTGCCAATACCACATTTGCAACCAATATCACAACTCCAGTGGGATTACCAACCGGGGCCATTTATTTAATGCGCGTGATAGTACAAGAGACCAGTCTAGCTTCAGACGTAAATCCATGTGGTAATTATGGCAAGGGAGAAACAGCTGATTTTAGTTTGCGTGTGGTTGCTGCTTCTAATGATATGAGTATGACTGGAATCATTGCTCCTAGTTCTGGCAATTGCGGAATTGATGGACAATACCTGACTATCTCTGTTAAGAATAATGGCACTGTAGACCAAAGCAATCTTCCATTTACAGCAACCATTAGTAATGGCAGCACTACTATTGCCAATTTCTCAACGGTTTTCAAAGGAACATTGCCTGCTTTGACTAGCATGGATTATACTTTTCCAACTGCTTTTAATACCATCCCAGGAACCACCTATTCCATTAGCAGTACTGTAAACATGGTAGGTGACCAGAACCCTGCAAACAATACCATTAGTAGTACGCTACAAACTGCCGCCAAACCAAGTACAGCAACTGCTGCAGCAACTATTTGTAACAATAATGCTTTGTTGAAAGTCTTGAACCCATCGCTTTCCAGCAATTATTATTGGTACAATTCTCCCACTGCTACAACGGCATTTGCAGTTGGCGCTTCCGTTAATACCAGCAATATTCCCAGTAACAATACCTTTTACTTGGGTAAGGAGAATAGGGGCAGTTTGGGACCCAGTAACAAACTGGTCTTCCCCAATGGCGGATACAATTATTTTAGTGGCAACTATATCAACTTTAGAAATGATGTGCCATTGACTATTGAAAGCGCCAAACTTTATACCGGCTATCCTGGTACCATTATTTTTACTGTGGCCAATTATGTTGGTCCAGATGGTCAGGGTGGTTATAACTATTTCCCCTTATCAGAAGTAGAGTTAAAAGTAGAAGCCAGTAATCCCACCCCAGCCATGGGAGCTGTTACAGGCAATCCTGTTGGGGATACGGGCAAAGTATATAGACTAAACCTACCAGTAAATACCACAGGTGATCATATTTTAATCATCAACTGTTTGGATAATGCTACCATCTTTAGGAATAATGGAATTACCGGAAACTCCTATCCCTTTAGTATTCCAAATGTGATGTCAATCACGGGTAATAGTGCGGTCAATAGCAATAATGTAGCGGATACAAATTTCTACAAACAGTTTTATTATTTCTTGTACGACATTAAAGTAAATACCAATGACTGTGTGAGTGATAGAGTGCCAATAGTTGCCAATTTACCATTGGTACCCGTTATTTCTTTGGTAGGCGATTCTTTGTTTAGCAGTTTACCAAATGGCAACCAATGGTATTTGAATGATACCTTAATTGCTGGAGCTACTAGATCAAGTATCAAGCCCATTAGAAATGGAGTTTACAAATCTATAGTAACCGATGCCAGTGGTTGCGGGCAGATTTCCAACAATATCAATTTTCAAAATGGCGTCATCCCAGATGATATATTCTTATCTGTTTCACCCAACCCTAATAAGGGCAGGTTCCAGGTTAGTTTTGAAGTATTTGAAAAAAATGATCTGAGTCTGGAAATATTTAATAGTGTTGGTCAGAAATTATTGGAGCAGGCCTATCCCGGTTTCAATGGAAAATTCACCAAAACCATCTACTTGGAACAGGCTGCTGCTGGACTTTATGTCTTGAAAATCAGGTATAACAATAAAACTTATTTAAAGAAATTCCTGATTCAACGTTAAAAAGACTGAAAAAGAATAAATAATACAATAAAGGCAACCAAGTGGCTGCCTTTATTGTATTAAACAAATCAATATCTTAGAGCATTAATATCCCTCATTTATGAAAAGAAGGCTCCTCCTTATTACAGCTGTGGTAACTTTTGTTGGCATTGGTCTAATGGTTAAAAAGAACGGTTTACGTTTTTGGAGGGAGAAGACCTTCAAAGAGGCTTGGTTAGAAAAACAGGCTTCTGGTGAATCAGAGGAAGAAGACGAAAATCCTGAACAAAAAGCGGCTGTACAAGCTGCTAGATGGCAATATGAATTTGATTTGCTAAAAGACCCAAAAACGGGTAAGATTCCTGCAAATGCATTTAAGGATGAAATGAAACAAGCCATGAGTCTACCCGTTTCTTTAGAATCCTTTTCTGTTAGAAATGGTGTGGTTAGAACAGCAAATGGTGTAAATACTCCAACAAGCAATACTTACTTAAAAGCCGGCCCTAATAATATTGGAGGTAGAACCAGGGCTTTTGCATTTGATAAGCGTTTTAATGGCAGTACCAACCAAGTCATCATTGCTGGTTGTGTCAGTGGCGGTATTATGCGTTCTACAGATGCAGGAGCAACTTGGGATTTGGTTACCCCTTCTCAACAGATCCATAGTTTTACGGCAATTGCACAGGATCCTAGAACCGGTTCTCAAGATACTTGGTATGCAGGAACAGGTGAAGCCATTGGTAACTCTGCAGGTTCTAGTGGTGCATTCTTTTATGGTCATGGCATTTTCAAGTCTATAGATAATGGTGCAACTTGGACGGCTTTAACTTCTACCCAATCTACCCTAGAATCTTTTAATAACGCATTTGATATTGTTCATAAAATTGTGGTACATCCTGTTACTGGAGACGTCTATGTTGCAGCACAAAATACCATTCAAAGATCTCAGAATGGGGGCACTTCATGGTCTGTAGTAAAAGGAACATTGGGTGGTAATACGTTAACTGGAAATACTGATGTTGCTATAAAGGCCGATGGTTCTAAAATCTATGTTGGATTTCATTTAAAAAATACCAATGATCGTGGTGTATGGGAATCAGCCACAGGCGATGCTGGTTCTTGGACGGCTATTGCGGGTAATGTAGCAGAAACTCCTGCTGGATTCAAACAAAATACAGGCACTGCTAACTGGGGTAGAATCTTGTTGGCTTTAGCCCCCTCCAATAATAATATCTTATACGTTTTGTATGAGAATGGAAATGAGTTAAGTGCTTCTGTTTCTGAAGTAGACCTTTTTAAAATGGAAGTGATTGGTGGATTACCACAATGGACCAATCTTTCCGCCTTTATGCCTGTGGGAACTGGAACTGGAGGTGGTGTAGATTTACAAGGTGCGTATAATATGATGGTGGCTGTTAAACCAGATGATCCCAATATGGTATTTATTGGAGGTACCAATTTATATAGGTC
>CAMFKK010000223.1 GCA_945957225.1 uncultured Sphingobacteriia bacterium
GACTAAGATCAATAGTAGTTCATTATTGGCCTTGAAAGACCTGACTGAATTACGCGAACTTTATTTGAGTGGTACCAAGATTACAACTGCCGATTTTGAAGCGCTAAAAAAGACTTTAACAAAAACTACTATTGATACGGGTGGTTATCAAGTAGCAACCCTAGCTTCTGATACAACAAAGGTAGTGAAGAGATAAGAGTGAAGAGTGAAGAATGGACGGAGAACCCATTATGCGAGTAAACCTAAGCGCAGCTTAGGTTTTAGTAATAGAAAAATTTTTATAAAATAAAGCCCCTTGGCAGGCCAAGGGGCTTTTAATGTAATAGTGTAACAATCACTCTTCACTCTTCACTTAATTTCTCCCACCATTTCTGAAGGAACAACCCATTGGTCAAATTCTTCAGGAGTTACATAGCCCAATTTCACGGCCATTTCTTTTAAGGTAGTTCCTTCTTTGTGTGCTGTTTGAGCAATTTCTGCTGCTTTGTAATAGCCAATCTTGGTATTCAAAGAAGTCACTAGCATCAAGCTATTGTCAACGTGCTTTTTAATATTGGCTTCAATAGGAGCTAGACCTACCGCACACTTGTCATTAAAGCTCACACAACCATCCCCAATTAAACGTGCTGAGTGTAAGAAATTATAGATCATCACTGGTTTGAATACGTTCAATTCAAAATGACCAGTAGCACCACCAATATTTATGGCCACATCATTACCCAAAACCTGTGCAGCAATCATGGTCAAAGCTTCACACTGTGTTGGATTTACTTTTCCAGGCATAATGGAAGAACCTGGTTCGTTATCTGGAAGATGCAATTCTCCAATGCCACTTCTTGGGCCAGAAGACAACATACGCACGTCATTGGCAATCTTCATCAAACTCACTGCCACTGTTTTCAATGCGCCATGTGCTTCTACAATAGCATCGTGTGCTGCCAATGCTTCAAACTTATTCTCAGCAGTAATAAAAGGCAAACCAGTGAGGTTGGCAATATGTTTGGCAACATTTACATCATATCCCTTAGGGGTATTGATTCCTGTTCCTACGGCAGTTCCGCCAAGAGCCAGTTCACTCAAATGCGCTAAAGTATTGTTGATGGCTTTTAGTCCATGATTTAATTGAGACACATAACCACTAATTTCCTGACCAAGGGTCAGTGGGGTAGCGTCCATAAAATGGGTTCTACCAATCTTTACCACATGCATGAATTCCTTGCTTTTTTGAGCTAGGGTATCGCGCAGCTTTGTAATACCAGGAATGGTAGTTTCCAACAAAATTTTATTAGCCGCAATATGCATGGCAGTTGGAAAAGTATCATTAGAAGACTGTGATTTGTTCACGTCATCATTGGGGTGCAAGAACTTGTCTTTATCTGTTAGACTTCCGCCTTTGATCACATGACCACGATAAGCCACCACTTCATTCACGTTCATATTGCTCTGGGTGCCAGAACCAGTTTGCCAAACTACTAAGGGGAACTGTCCGTCTAATTTTCCTTCTAAAATCTCATCACAAACCTGACCAATCAAATCGGCTTTTTCTTTTGGCAATACACCAGCATCAAAATTGGTCAAAGCCGCTGCTTTTTTCAAATAGGCAAATGCTTTGATAATTTCCTTGGGCATTTTATTAATGTCCTGTGCAATCTGAAAATTTTCAATACTACGTTGGGTTTGTGCACCCCAATAAACATCGGCAGGTACTTTCACCTCACCCATGGTGTCTTTTTCAATACGATATTCCATATCAATAAATTTTAAACATGAATTTGCCCCGCAAAGGTAGGATAACCCTGAATTTATTTGGGGATCATTTACCGCTAAAAACGGCTTTTCGCTTCTCTAGAAAGGCGGTGGTGCCTTCTACTCTGTCTGCTGTATCAAAACTGGTTCCAAATCCAGCAACTTCTACCGCATATCCATCCTTGGTTTCATCAAAAACGGCATTGGCAGCTGCTATACATTGGGCTACTGCAATGGGTGCTTTTGTTTGAATCAGACTTAAGATTTCTACCGCTTTGCCAATCAACTGATCCGCGGGAACCACATGATTTACCAAGCCATATTGATGGGCCGTTACTGCATCAATCATATTTGCGGTTAAGAGCAATTCCATGGCCCTTCCCTTGCCAATCAATTGCACCAAACGTTGGGTGCCACCATAACCAGGAATCAAACCCAGATTTACTTCTGGTTGTCCAAATTTGGCGTTCTCAGATGCAACCCTAAAATGACAACTCATGGCCAATTCACAACCACCACCTAGGGCAAATCCATTGACACAGGCAATAATGGGTTTGGGTGCATTTTCAATTCTAAAGAAAGTATCCTGACCTGCTTTAGACAATGCCATAATCCCAGACTTGTCTAAATTGTTGAATTCAGAAATATCGGCGCCAGCCACAAATGCTTTTGGACCTGCACCTGTAATGATTACTGATTGTATAGCGGCATTGCTGTAAATTTCATCCAATGCGGTGTTTAAATCTGCAAAAACTGAAGCATTGAGTGCATTGAGTTTGTCAGGTCTATTAATGGTAATAGTAAATACCCCGTTTTCTAAACTGGTTAAAATAGTAGTATACATGGCGTCAATTTGAATTAAAAATTTCTATTGGCAGCAACCCAATCCTTAATATAATCAGCAATTTCTGTAGTAGTAGCGCCTGGAGCAAATAACTTGCCTACGCCAAGTGCTTGTAATTGGGTCATATCATCTTCTGGAATAATTCCACCTCCGGTTAACAAAACATCATGCATACCCTTGTCTTTCATCAACTGAATAATTTTTGGAAAGATGGTATTATGCGCACCAGATAAAATGCTTACACCAATAGCGTCTACGTCTTCTTGCAAAGCTGCATTCACCACCATGTCTGGGGTTTGTCTGAGTCCGGTATAAATCACTTCCATTCCGGCATCTCTAAGAGAAGTGGCTATGACTTTGGCACCACGATCGTGGCCATCCAGTCCAACTTTGGCAACCAATACGCGAATGGGTCTAGACATGTGTTTGATTTTTGCAATCCTTGAATGATAAAATTAGGATAATGAATTTAGGTTCTTGCACCTTGTTCTAAGATTCCAGTTACAAGTTTGATTCTATGAACGGTTGCTGTTTTACCAATAGCTGCTGCAATATCAAATACGCCAGGACCAAATTTGCCACCCACCAACATGATACGCAAAGGCAACATCAGCTCTCCGGGTTTTAATTGGTGTGCTGCAGCTAGTTCTTTAAACTCTCTTTCTAGATCATGGGTTTCCCAAAGCGTACTTAATTCATAAGCCCTAATCAGTTCTACAAAGAATTGATTTTTCTTCTCATCCCATTTTGGCTGAATGGCAGCAGTATCAATGCTCTCAGGCATTTGAAAAAAGAAAGAACCCTGTTGTATAAAATCATTTAATAAAGTGCATCTATCTTTTACTGCATCAATCATTTTTAATAACAATGACTCATCATTTATAGCAATTCCTTTATCTGCATAAATTTTGGATACAGCGTTTGCTAATTCAATAGCGGAAGATTTTTTAATCCACTCGTGGTTATACCATTTGGCTTTTTCGTAGTCAAACTTGGCGCCGCCCTTGTGTACCCGATCCATGGAAAAACGTTGAATCAATTCTTCTATGCTAAAGATCTCCTGGTCTGTTCCATCGTTCCAACCCAACATGGCTAGTAGGTTCACAAATGCTTCTGGTAAAAATCCATGTTGTTTAAATCCAATAGTGGTTTCATTGGTTTTAGGATCTGTCCAGTCAGAAGCAAATACGGGAAAGCCCAAACGGTCTCCATCGCGCTTGCTGAGTTTGCCATTACCATCTGGTTTTAAAATCAGGGGAAGATGCGCCCACTCGGGCATATCGGCCTGCCAACCCAACCATTTCCATAGTAATAAATGAACTGGTGCACTGGGTAGCCATTCTTCTCCACGAAAAGCGTGTGAGATCTTCATCAGATAATCATCTACTACCACGGCCAAATGATAGGTAGGCATGCCATCGGCTTTTAATAAAACCTTGTCGTCTACTTGGGATGTATTAAAACTCACTTCTCCACGAATCATGTCTGTGAAAGAAATGGTTTCATTCAAAGGCATTTTAATCCTTATCACGTGTGGGGTTCCAGCATCCAATAATGCTTTTGTTTCAGCTTCAGAAAGCGTGAGCGAATTGCGCATTTTTTCCCGAATGAGCTGATTGTATTGTGGCGATGGGTTCTCTGCTGTTTTGAATTCAACACGCATGGCTTCCAAATCAGCTGGGGTATCAAATGCATAATAAGCATAGCCATCTTTTACCAATTGCTCTGCGTATTGTCTGTAACCTGCTTTGCGCTCACTCTGCCTGTAGGGGGCAAATGGACCACCATGTAGGGGGCTCTCGTCTGGGATAATACCACACCATGCAAGTGTGTCAAATATATAGGCTTCTGCTCCTTCTACAAACCGGGTCTGGTCTGTGTCTTCAATGCGGACAATAAATTCACCACCCTGTTTTTTGGCAAACAGGTAATTGAATAGCACGGTTCTAACACCGCCCAAATGCAGACCACCCGTGGGTGATGGGGCAAAACGAACTCTAATTTTTCTGCTCATAAGACTGCAAAGATAAACTTAAGCATTCCGTTATGGATACCCTGCCCTGAAAATTCTTACTTTCAGTCCATGAAGCGCATTGTCTGGGTACTGATCCTGCTTTTTTTGGAGATTCCTTTATTGCATGCACAGTGCACTTCAAAAGAATTATTCCTACAGGTAGACAGTGCTTGGACCTTTCAGAAATTACAATTGATTCCCTTTAGGTTTCATCAAGCGGGAAGGGCCCAAATAGACCTCATACAGGGTGCTAAACCTTTGCTTTCATTAAAAGACGCCATGCAGGCGGGCAAAATAAAAGTAGCCGAATTCTTTAGTAATCATGATGCGGATATTCGTGTCTTAACTGTCAAGAATCTTTCCAAGCAGGCCATCATTATCAACCAAGGAGATTTATTAGCAGGAGGTAAACCTGTCTCTTATACACATCTGACGCTGCCGACGACTAGTCGAGGGGGG
>CAMFKK010000224.1 GCA_945957225.1 uncultured Sphingobacteriia bacterium
ATTAAAAAGACTAAACAAGTTACTAGTTTCATAGTATTTGTTTTGAAAGCAAAATTAACCTTGCAACATTGAATGGTCTAGAATATTCCTATTTGAATTAATCAATTAATAGCAGAAAAACTGCAATTTTTCTAAAGCGAGAAGCTATTTTATTGAATATCTATTTGTTTGTTTAGCTTTTTGTAAATTTGGGTATGCCTCAGCAAGAACGCGTTCCTCAGGTTCCACCAAAAATTGCTCCTATTCCGGATGGCGTTCAAAGACCACTATGGTCAGTAATGATTCCTGTTTATAATAGTTTGCCTTATTTGGAACAAACCATTCGTTCTATTTTGGCCCAAGACCCTGGAGAAGAACTGATGCAGATTGAAGTGGTGGATGATATTAGCAAGGATGGTGATGTTGCAGCTTTAGTTGAACGTGTGGGTAAGGGAAGGGTTCAATTTTACCAGCAACCAGTGAACGTGGGTAATGTGCGCAATTTTGAAACCTGTATCAACCGTGCTCGCGGACAATATGTTCATTTATTGCATGGCGATGATTATGTAGAGCCAGGATATTATGCGGCCATACAACAACTGTTTGAAGACTTTCCTGAAGCGGGTGCCGCTTGTACCGATTGGCACTATGTTACCAATGACGGTAATAGGCTATGGAATAATGAGATGATTGATACTGAAAGAGGGATTCTTAAAAACTGGTTGCAACGCATTTCGGTTAGACAATATTTAGAACCACCAGCCATGGTAGTAAAGCGCAGTACTTATGAAGACCTTGGTGCTTTCTATGGTGTGCATTGTGCAGAAGATTGGGTCATGTGGGTGCGTATTGCCAGCAAATATCCGGTGGCATATATTCCTGAAGTGTTGGCTAAGTATCGTGTTCATCCGCAGAACATTACTTCTGCTTCTTTTAAAAATGGCAATAATTTCCGCGACCTCATGAAAGCCATTCAGATGAATATGTTGTATTTGCCTGTTGGCGATAGAAAGATAGCGGAGAAAGCATCTAGGAAAAACTTTGCCTACTATTTTGCACACTTGGCACACAATAAGTATCATCAAAACGGTGATACAGAAATGGCTAAAATTATTGCGCATGATGCCCTGAAATTTCAATGGAGCGCTATGGCAATTAAGAAAGCATTACTACTTTACTTCAAGATCCTGATTAGATATAAGCAATAAAATACAGCAGCATGAAATCAATAGATGCATTAGTTGGTGTTAAGACTACCAAACAATTTCTGATCTTGATTCTGTTGGTAAGTTTTTCAAGCTATAGCATCGCGCAGCAAAAAACTGCAGTAGTAAAGACGCCACCCACTGTGTTGCAAGATTTTATGGACCAACGTTTTGGTATGTTTATCCATTGGGGTCCGGTGAATTTGCGTGGCACTGAAATTGGTTGGAGCAGGGGTAATGGCGTTGATACGGCCGACTACGATAACTTATACAAAGAGTTTAATCCCGTTTTATTTAATGCAGAAGCTTGGGTATTGGCTGCTAAGAACGCGGGTATGAAATACTTGACCATTACTGCCAAACACCATGATGGCTTTTGTTTGTGGCCCAGTAAGTTCACGGATTATGATATCATGTCATCGCCTTACAAAAAAGATATTCTGGATGAGTTGAGTAAAGCCTGTTTGAAACAAGGCATTAAATTCTGTGTATACTTTACCCTTTTAGATTGGCATGACCCACTTTATCCTGTGAGCAATATTCCCAATGCTGGTCTTAAATCAACTGGCGATATGCGCAAATTGGTAGACAAGATCAAGGGGCAATTAACAGAGATTGTAAAAGGCTATCATCCTTATATGTTGTGGTTTGATGGTAATTGGGAAGCACCTTGGACCTTGCCCATGGGCCAAGAAATATACGCGCATTTAAAACAGTTGGATCCCAATGTGATTGTCAATAATCGGCTTGGCAAAGGCACGCATAAAATCATGAATGACCAAACAGTGGGTGACTATGCAACACCGGAACAATATATTGGTGAGATTAATATGAAGGATCCTTGGGAGTCTTGTATTACTATTTGCAATCAATGGGCTTGGAAACCCAATGACAAAATGAAAACATTAAAAGAATCCTTGCACACCCTTGCTGGTACTGCTGGTGGCAATGGCAATTTGTTATACAATGTTGGGCCAATGGCCGATGGTAGAATAGAACATCGCCAAATTAAGATGTTGTCAGAAATGGGCAAATGGTTAGCGCAATATGGCGCGTCTATTTATGGAACCCGGGGTGGTCCATACTTGCCTAGCAAGGATTTGGTAGCCACCAGAAAGGGCAGCAAAGTCTATCTACACTTACTCAAAACAAGCGCTACTAGTATTGCCCTACCAAACCTTCCTACCAAACAGCGCCTAAGTTCTGTGCGCTATCTCAACGGAGCTTTATTGGCATTTCAACAAGATGAATTTGGCATCAATATTCCGCTCACTGGAAAAATGCCTGATTTGAATAACACCGTCTTGGTCTTGGATTTTGTGGGCGATGTTTCAAATGTGGAATTGGTGCGCTAGACTTTTACAAGCCCATGTTTAATGGCAAACATGGCCAGTCCTACTCTACTACTAATATTGAGCTTTTGGAAAATATCGGCTCTATAGCCGTCAATGGTTTTTTCACTCTTGAACATTTCTTTGGCAATTTGCTGATAGGTTTTTTCTGAACAGGCCAATTTAATAAACGTAAGTTCATTTTCATTGAGGTTCATAAAAGCGCTGAGTTCGCTTTTATCATCTACTAGTTGTGTCAGGCTTTGCATGACCTTTCTAGAAACAATATCATTGTAATAAAATCCTACGCGCATTAGTTCTGAGAAAGCTAGCTTGAGTTCACTCAGGTCTGCGTCTTTGAGTACATAACCTTTGGCGCCGCATTTAATCATTTTGATAATGGCCGTTTCTGCGTCCATAGTACTCAATGCCAAAACTTTTACACTTGGGTGATTTTGCTTGAGCCATTCGCAGGTTGCAAAGCCATCCATCTCTGGCATGCTAATATCCATTAAAACAATATCTGGTAATTTCTTAGGATTGAGTTGGGCTATAAAATCCTTGCCTGTACTGGCATCAAACAATACTTTGTAGTCTGGAAACACAGCAATCAAAGATGCAAGACCTTTTCTAAAAAGTGTATGGTCATCTACAATGGCAATATATTTGGTATCAGACATAAGGCAGTTTTATATGCACTTTGGTTCCTTGGCCTGGCTCGCTCTCAATTTTTACATGCCCGCCAATTAATTCCATGCGTTTGTACAAATTCATGAGGCCAAGTCCGTGGTGATGCAATTGTTCTTCCTGAAAATTAAATCCTTTTCCATTATCAGAAACCAGGATTCTCAAACAATGTTCCCGATAATTAAAACCTACCATTACTGCATTGGCATTGGCGTGTTTGATAATATTCTGAATACATTCCTGTATAACTCTATAGAGGATCAATTGCTTCTGAGTCTCTATTTCCCTAGTTTGCCCATTGGTTTCAAATTGAATAGAGAGAATCCCAGCCCTATTAATTCTGGTCACTTCTTGTTGAATGGATTCATCTAAGCCCAAGACCCTAATCCGGTCAGAGCTCAATCCCTTTGCTACATCTCGCAGGTCTGTTAAAGCTTTGCTGATATTCTCCTTTGCATCGGTAAGTAATTCCTGATTCACTGTTTCTCCCTCACCAATAATATTCAACTGCACTTTTGCCAAGCTCAAGATCTGCCCCACATTATCATGAATTTCTTGACTAATACTATTAAAGGTTTGTTCTTGTATTTCTAATTGTGATTGAAGTAGGGTTTGGTTGAAATTGGCTAGGGCAATGGTCTTTTCTTGTTTGTATAACTGATTTTTTTTCCTGAACAGATTAATTAATAATAGAAATGCTAATACAAAAAGTAGCACCAAAAGGGTAATAATGAGAATAGTGATTCTTATTTCTTCGTTTGCATTGGGCATAAGAATCCGATTGAGTAAAACAAATAGAGGATTAGGTTTGAAACCATTGAAATCAAGGCTAATTCTTGGTAATGAGGACTGTTTTTTGACAGATATTGTTGGAATATATAATATACAAGCGTTATAGAATAAAAAATTAAATTCCCGCTTACTATCCAAAAATTAGAAAGCTTAGTTAATTCAAAATCTTCGTCTTTTTGATACAATTCAAACAGATATAAAATGGAATAAACAGTTATGAGGAATCCACCAACGGAAACACCTAAACCACTTGAACTGTTAAAATTTTCTTTATTAAGGAAAAAATACAACAACATAAAAATGGCAAAGAATGAAAAGCCAATCTTGATGATAGTTTTATTTCTTTTGGTATAGCAAGAAGTATAATAGAACAGGCTTAGAAACAATCCCTCCAAGAATTGGTAAATATGATAGATTGATTTTGAAATAGGTCTTGGATAGGCAATATCATGAATATATTCGGTTGCCAATGCGGCTACTAATAAGGGGATTAACCACAAGTGTTGTGATTCAAGCTTATTCCTTCTAATCAATAAAAGGAATAAGCTCAAATACAACAAACTATAATATACTTCTTTGGGAATGCTCACTATTTCTTCTTAGTTGATTTTTTCTTTGGAGGAACGCTAAAATATGCTTCAATATCATTTTCATTACTTGCTACTGTAAAGAAGGGTCTTTTACCTGTATGTGATTTTGAATTTTGTTCTGGTGGCGGCGGCCAGTTTTCCTCACCCAATAATGGATCTATCTCAATTAATTTTCCGTTTCTATCTAGCGCTTTTCCAAGATGCGCTTGTATAATTTCTTTCTTTTTATTTAA
Source organism: uncultured Sphingobacteriia bacterium (assembly GCA_945957225.1). GTDB lineage: Bacteria > Bacteroidota > Bacteroidia > Chitinophagales > Chitinophagaceae > Sediminibacterium. The sequence goes on from CAMFKK010000224.1 coordinate 4,818, forward strand.
TCCTATAAAGCAAGCAGTAACCTTGTTATTTCTTTGGTGTTCTTGTCCATCGTCTAGACCAAAGAAAACGCCTATTTCATCACATTCCGCTTCAAGGGAAATTTTTAATAAACGCATCATTGCTGGTTTATCAATGTAAAACTGCAAATATTGATGGTTTAGATCAACCTTTTTTGTTACTGTTTTTTTAGCGTTATGTGCTTCAAGAGCAGAGTGCATTAGTCTTTTATATTCTATCAC
>CAMFKK010000225.1 GCA_945957225.1 uncultured Sphingobacteriia bacterium
GTATTGACCAGGTCTTCCCGTTGATTGATTTTTTTCTTGATAATGGCCAATTGTTTCAGAGACAGTTTTTTATTGTTCTGTGTTTGAACCATCATACTGTTCAATTCAGCAAGTTCTCGTCTTAGATCCTGCTCTTTCTTTTGCAGGTCTTCACGGTTACCTTGAGGCTGCTGGGATTGAGCCATATTTAGAATGGTCATTGAAATAAACAATATGATACTAATCCTTTTCAACATAGTTCTTTATTGACCCTTACTTTTACCTTTTGATGCCGCTTTAGGTACAGGCTTTTTGGTTTTATAATTCTTAGGAATCTCAAACCTGTAAGCCATTGGTTCATTAAAATTGAATTGCTTGAATTCTAAGCCAATATCCAGTTTGGACTTCTCTGAAACAGATATTTTCCTATTTGTGGAGAACTGGTAGCCATTCACATTAACGTAATCACTTAACGTAATATCACAGGTCCTATTGCGTTGGTCGTCTACATCATCCAGTTTGCTATGCATTACTTTGAAATCGGTATTGTCAAGGGTAACCAGATTTTTGAATATATCACCCACCATAAAGACCAATAACTGCGATGTTCCTGATTTATAGGATACTACATTGCTATCCAAGAAAATAGGATTACCCACTAAGATATCCTGCAGGGTTTTAAAGTCAAAAGGAATATGGGTTTCTTCCTGTAGATAGCTAATGGTCTGGTATTGGATAGATTTCTCTCCTTTTGTCCTAACCAAAATCACGGAATCTTTGTTCACAAAAATGTTCATGACAACGCCATAAGGCGATACAGCAATTTTTACAAATAAGGCACTGTCTTTCTTTAGGCTCACATAAGCAGTCATTTTTTGAGAATTCTCTGCCCCTTCATAGTCTACATTGATCTTGGCATTAAAGGTTTTATAATCTACCCTTCTTCTGACCAATTTGCCCATAATGTCTTTAACAATGGCGGCTGAGTCCACTTTTGGGGCTTCTGCAATCACAATGGTTTGAGCCGTATCTTTTTTAAAGATTTCGGTCTCTATTTTTTGTACTTTTTTGACGGATTTACAAGCCGCTAAAGACAAAATCAAGACCAATATTCCAAGGATGTTTCTGAGCATGATTATTTTTTTCCAGTATGACCAAAGCCTCCAGCCCCTCTAGCTGTTTCATTGATATCAGTTGTTTCTTCTAATGCTACCATCGCCACTTTGGCAAAAACCATTTGAGCTATTCTGTCTCCGGATTCTATGGTTTGCGTTTCACCAGATAGGTTTACTAAGATTACTTTTAGTTCTCCCCTATAATCCGCATCCACAGTTCCAGGTGAATTTAAACAAGTAATCCCCTGTTTAATAGCCAATCCACTTCTGGGTCTCACCTGCACTTCATATCCTTCAGTAAGCTCTAAAAACAAACCTGTTGGCACCAAACTACGCTCCATAGGTAGCAAATGCAATGGCGCTTCTAACCAAGCCCGAATATCCATTCCAGAACTCCCCTCAGTAGCATATTGCGGCAAAGGATTGTTTGATTTGTTGATAATCTTGAAAACAGGCTTTGACATGAGGGCAAATGTAGGGAATATCTTAGTTTTGGGCTTCATTGACCAAGCATCGTATGATTTTTAACAATAAGGAATCAGTTGAATTAGCATTAGACAGGGTTGAGACCATCGTTAAGGCATCAGGGAATGGTCAAGACTTAGAATATTTTCTATTTCATAGAAAGCGATTTGCCCGAATGGCCAATACCTTACAGAAAAGAGTTAAGCCCGGTGCTTTGGTCTTAGATATTGGAAGCCATTATTTACATAGTACCTTATTATTGCAATTTTTGGGATATCGGGTGCATGCCATGGATGTTGGAGCATTTACAGAATTAGCATTAGTTAAAGAAAGGGCTCAATCATTCCAAGTTGTTTCTATCATAGAGAATGATTTAACTACTTTATCTGCTATTCAAGATAAAGCAGATGAATATGACGTGGTGCTGTTTACAGAAATTCTTGAGCATATTACTTTTAATCCCATTGATTTTTGGAAACATATACATCGTTTACTCAAAGACAAGGGCATCATTTACATTACCACACCCAATTCCTTAACTATTTATAATATAATTAAAACGCTCAAGAACTTATTATTGCTCAAAGGTGTTGGGATTAATGTAAACATGATTTTTGAGTATGTAACTTATGGCCATCACTGGAAGGAATACAGTGCTTCAGAAATCAAAAAATATTTTGGTTATTTATCTGATGGCTTTAATGTAGAAATTGAAACCTATAGATATAAGCATTTCCCATCCATTGATTTTAGATGGAGAATTAGAAACTTATTCTATGATCTTGGCAATACCATCCCGTTTTTCAGAGATGAATTGGAAGCGGTGGTGGAATTGGATAAATCCAAACCTTGGAAAGCTATACCACCTTCTTATTAAACCTAGTTGATTTTTTGCATCCAGAATGAGGATGGCTCGGAATTTGGCTGGAGATGAATCAGTACTTTCTTAGCTTCTTCATAGTGGCTTTTAACCAAATGATTAGCCGTAAATAGTACCTGATAGTCATGATTATTGTGAAGGAATGCTTCTAGTAAATATTGCTCATTCCAAAAGCGCATTTTCTCAGTCAACCATTCTTTTGGATAATGTCTTGGAGAGAAAATATCATGGATATGTATGATCACGCCCTTTTTGAGCATGGGCAAAATTTCAAAGAAAATATGTAAAAGGTCATTACCAGGGCGGATGATATGTGAGGAGTCAATAAAGAGGATATCGTTCTCTTCCAATGATTGAAATAAATCGAGACCAACTTCTTCAACCGGTTTTCTGATCAGGGTTATATTTTTCTCTTGATTAAGAAAAGGCATTTCAAATGGTTCTATACAAGTGAGTTCCGTTGAAAAACCTTCTGCCATGTTTTGTTCAATGGCTTTTAAACATAGTATGGTACTATATCCCGAACCAATTTCGATAATTCTTTGGGGTTTGGATTTACGAATGATTAAATAATAGAGGTCAACATCGCCAGCGCCAAAGTTGGGGTTGTTGACATAAAAACCACCTTTTTGAAATGGAACTTCTAAGGGGAATGAATTCAGTTCTACAGTATCTAAAAATTGGTTTAGAAATGAAACTTGTATCTCAAGACTTATCTCAAATGGAATTTGTCTAACTTTTAAAAAATCAAAATCTGTAGGATAAACAAAACGAGGTTCGTAATAATGATTCCTTATTGGAAAAATACCTGTTTGGTGATATATCTTATTCAAAATCGGAAAATGAGAAGCATCTAATTGTCTAATAATATTGAATAATCTTAAATGTAAAAAAGAAAGTATAGACAGTATAAAGTCAAGTATTCTTATCATTAAAAATAAAAAACAATTGGAATGCCTTAATTTATTAAACCAAAGTAAAAGAATCTTATTCTATTTATTGGCTTTTGCTTATCAAGTATAGGAGATACAGTGTATTAAAAGACATTATTAAACATTTTAAAATATTTTAGATACTGCCTTTAAATTCTTCCATCGTAGCATGGTCTTGAGCATTAATATCTTTTCGCACTATTACATTTGCCATTGTTTTCCATAGTATTTTACAATCTAACAAAAAAGATTGATTGTCAACATATTCAACATCTAATTTGAATTTTTCGTCCCAATTTATAGCATTTCTACCATTTACTTGCGCCCAACCAGTGATTCCTGGTTTTACTAAGTGACGTCTTGCTTGTTCTGAATTATATCTACTTAAATATTGCATAAGTAAAGGACGAGGTCCAACTAAGCTCATATCACCTTTAACAACATTAATCAACTGCAATAACTCATCTAAAGAAGCAGACCTTACAAATTTGCCAATTCGTGTTAATCTAATTTCATCTGGAAGAGGGTTCCCTTTTTCATCATAAGCATCTCTCATTGTTTTGAATTTTATGATATAAAAAGGAATTGAATTTAAACCGGGCCTCTTTTGGAAAAAAAATATATTTCCCTTATTGGCAAATCCTAATAATAAAAAAGTTAATAGAATAATAGGTGATAAAAGTATCAACAATGATAAAGCTGCACAGAAGTCAGCAATAGGTTTGAAAATATTTCTGTAAATATCCAAAGCTATACATTAAATATTTTTCCAAGAGCGCTAAAAATTCTATCAAAATCTTCATTACTAAGGTTGGAACCACTTGGTAAACATAGTCCTTGTTCAAATAATTTTTCACAAACTCCCGAACCAAAAAAATTAGCTCCTTTATACACCGGTTGTTTATGCATTGGTTTCCATAATGGCCTAGATTCAATATTTTCTTTCTCCAATTTCAAACGAACATCTTCTCTACTAACTCCTCCAGTTAGTGTTGGATCAATGAGGATAGCAGTTAACCAATAATTACTAAAATAATCACTATTGGGTTCTTTTTGAAATGCAATACCTTCAATTCCACTAAAAAATTGACGGTAGCGTTGATTATTGGCTCTACGTTGTTCTACCCGTAAATCAATAACTTCCATTTGACCACGCCCAATTCCAGCAACAATATTACTCATCCTGTAATTATACCCAATTTGAGAATGTTGGTAATGGGGAGCTTCATCTCTTGCTTGAGTTGCTAGAAATCTTGCTTGGTCAATATAAGTTTTATGTTTTGAAACCAATGCGCCTCCCCCACTAGTGGTTATTATTTTGTTACCATTAAAACTTAATGCTGCCATTTCTCCAAAAGTTCCGCAAGATTGATTTTTGAACTTAGAACCCAATGCTTCAGCTGCATCTTCGACAACTGGAATATTGTATTCATTTGCAATTTGTTGGATTTCATTTATTTTAGCAGGCATCCCATATAAATGAACAGGTATAATGGCTTTAACTGGTTTGTTTTTATACTCCTCTAATGCAGATTTTAAAGCCGCGGGACACATATTCCAAGTATCTTCCTCTGAATCAATAAACACTAGCTCTGCTCCTTGGTAAGAAATAGGGTTCGTTGTACCACAAAAGGTAAAACCTGTCTCTTATACACATCTGACGCTGCCGACGACTAGTCGGGG
>CAMFKK010000226.1 GCA_945957225.1 uncultured Sphingobacteriia bacterium
CAATTGAATATTGGACAGGCCATAGGTTTTTAATAAAGTCTGATCCCAAGCAAGCGCTTTTAAATTAAAGAATAGGGTCCTGGATGCATTGGTATAGTCAGTGAAATAGGATTGTCCTTTGGTCAGTTGAAACAATAACCAAGTATCTACGGTACCAAAATAAGCTTTGCCAGCGGCGATGGCTTCTTTCACTTGTTGGTTATGTTCATTCAACCAAATAAGTTTGGTAGCAGAAAAATAAGGATCGGCCAAAAGGCCAGTCCTTTCCTGTATCATGGGCTCTAGCCCTCTTGACTTAAGCGCTTCACAAATACCAGTGGATCGTTTACATTGCCAGACAACTGCCGGACATAGTGGTTGTCCTTGTTCATCCCACAAAACAAAAGTTTCTCTTTGGTTAGAAATGCCAATACTAACAATATTTGATTGCTGATAACCTTTTTGGGAGAAATCTGCCAAGCAATGTTCTATTGATGTAAGTACATTTTGATAAATCCCAACTGGATCCTGTTCAACAAATCCATTGGAGAGATAAGAAGTATGCAATGGTTCAGAACCTCTTGCCACAACAGTACCCTGCGCATCAAAAATCAATGTTTTTGTAGAACTGGTTCCTTGGTCAATGGCCAGTACAAAAGGCGCTTTCTTATTGTTTGTTTCCATAACAGATGCCTGTTTAATCTTTCTTTTCTCCAATTTTATCAATCACCACGGCCAGTAAAATCACAGCCCCTTTTACCACTTGTTGCCAAAAAGGAGATACGTTTAATAATACCAATCCATTATTCAATACGCCAATAATCACAGCGCCAATAACCGTTCCCCAAATAGTTCCTTTACCACCATTCAAAGATGTTCCTCCAATTACCACAGCGGCTATGGCATCTAATTCATAACTGATACCAGCATTGGGTTGAGCCGAATCTAACCTAGATGTTACAATCACTCCAGCAATTGCTGCCAACACGGCACCAACCATATAAACAATGAATTTTACTTGATTGATTTTTATACCAGACAGTTTTGCAGCATGTTCATTACCGCCAATGGCATAAATATATCTCCCTAGCCTGGTATTATTGGTGATAAAACTGGCTAACAATACAACCAGTATGGCAATCCATACAGGTACAGGAATGCCTAGCATAGAACCTGTTCCAATAAAGGCAAAACTATTACCCAAATTACTGATGGGATGACCACCAGTGTACAGCATGGTAAAACCCCGGGCAATGGTTAACATGGCAAGTGTTGCTACAAAAGGCGGCACTTTGAACTTGGTAACCATGAATCCATTAAATCCGCCAATCAAGGCACCAATTACCATGGCTGCCACCAAGACCCCAAAAACAGTAAATCCAATAAATAAATCAAGAGGAACCAAAGATATCCCTTGTTTCAACAAACCTGCAGCAATGGCGCCACTCAAAGCAAGTACAGAACCCACAGACAAATCAATTCCGGCTGTTAACACTATCAGGGTCATGCCTGTTGCTATACATACATTTACAGCTATTTGCCTAAGCACATTGATGCCATTGGCTGCTGTAAAGAATTTATCCGTCATGAAACATAATACCACGCACAAAACCAATAAGGCTAATAAGGATTGGAATTTTTTCAAGGCATGATAATTTGATAATGCTTTCATTTTGTCAATTATTTTGAAGAATGGCAAATTTTAAAATCTCTTGTTCTGAAGCAAATTCAATGGGCAAATTGGCAGTAATACATCCTTCAGAAATAACCAATACCCTATCTGATAAACTTAAAATTTCTGGTAGTTCCGATGATACCATTATGACACCCATGCCTTGGGCAGCTAATTCTTTTATCAGCTTATATATTTCTGCCTTGGCATTTACATCAATCCCCCGGGTTGGCTCATCTAATAATAAAACCATTGGATGGGTGGCCAACCATTTTGAAATCACAATTTTTTGTTGATTTCCTCCACTGAGATTTTTGACAATATTTAGATTTGAACCTGATTTAATCCCTAATTTTTCTGCATATTCCTGAACAAGTGTTTGTTCCTTGTTTTTAAGCAAGAACAATCCCCACTTTTCCAAAAGCTTTAGCACTGTAATGGAAATATTACGCGTTACGGTTTGTTCTAATATTAGACCGTGCAATTTTCTGTCTTCCGGAACCAATGCCAGTCTTGCAGCAATGGCATCTGATGTGGATTGAATATTTTTCAATTGCTGGTTCACCCAAATTTCACCAATGGTATGTTGTGGATGCAGGCCAAAAATGGTTTCTAGAATCTCTGTTCTCCCCGCTCCCATTAAACCGTAGATGCCAAGTATCTCTCCCTTTTTTAAACTAAAAGACAAATCTTTAAAAACATATTTTGATTGTTTATCCAAATTTTTTAGCCCCAATCCCTTTACTTCCAACAAGGTTTCAGATAGTGTAACATCTGAGCTTCTTTTTTGCTGGTCAAGATTCCTACCTGTCATCTGCTGAATCAAGAATGCTTCTGTTGCCTGATTCATTTGTCCCTGAGTAACGGTAGCACCGTCTCTTAAGACCACATAATTATCTGCAATGGAAAACAACTCATTAAATTTATGAGAGATATATGCAATAGTTTTTCCTTCCCGCTTCAGCTCCCCTATGATCTCAAACAAATTGGCTACTTCTTTGTCACTGATAGCAGATGTGGGCTCATCCATAATAATGATAGACGAATTGGAATAGAGTGCTTTTGCAATTTCTATCAGCTGTTGTTGCCCAACTTTAATTTCTTGAATCTTGGTATCAGGATCAAGGTTTAAATGCAACCTATTTAATAATTGGGTGCTAATAAGATTCATTTGCTTTCTATCCAATACACCAAATGCATTCACCAGTTCTTTTCCCAAAAAGATATTATCTGCAATACTTAAGTAGGGAACTAAATTGAGTTCTTGGTGAATAATAGCAATACCATGTGCTTCTGCGTCCTTGGTTCCTGTAAACTTGACCAGGTTGCCATTCAATAGAATATCCCCATCATATTGGGTATAAACACCAGAAAATATTTTCATCAATGTGGACTTTCCCGCACCATTTTCTCCGATGATGGCATTTACTTTTCCTGGCAGCAACTGAAGATGCACATTAGAAAGTGCTACAACACCTGAAAATTGCTTTGATATATTAATGGCTTCTAGCATTATGGTAAAATTTCAAGTTGAATGGGAATCAATTCCAATCCATTCCATTTAACAAATGCTTTGTTCAATTCAATAGCTGCCACCAATTGTACTTTTTGACCCTTCTGAATGGCTTTTTTAAAAGAAGGCAAAACCTCCTTTCTAATCTTATCATTCATGGCTTCTGAAATTCCATTCAAGTCATCCGTATTTGAAAAATCTTTTACAGTGACCAAGCCTGAAGCATCTCTAACCGCATTTCCATAAATATATTCTGTTGCAAGAACGGCATCTATTTGTTTGTTCTCAAACTGATATTTAACTTGTAGTTCGTCTGCTTTGATCTCAGTTACGTTAACTATTGCTTTTACCAATACATATCTATAATTCCCAATCCCCAATGCATTACCGTATTTATCCAAAGCCATCTGTTGATTGGCTTCAACTTCCTTTATGAGTGTTGACAGTTCAACAGCACTATCCAATTTTCCTTGCATCCTGTTTTTCCAAAGCAGTTGGGCATATGCTGTTGCATCAAATTTATCAGGAACTTCATTTTTCAAACCAGAGAGCTTGCTAATGCTGACTGAGTTATACAGGACTAACCCAATGATCAATGCATATAAAAAGACTTTAAACAGCTTTTTCATAATGGATTATTTTTTACCGTAAGCAATATAGTCGGCAATATTTTTAGCGGTGACCAATTCTACCGAAACTGGAATTTTCTTGGGAAAATCCCTTTTCCCTTTTATATATTCATCTGCAAAAACTGCTGCAGTCTCAGCCATAATTTTTGGAAACTGCATACCGGTTGCTGTTATTTTATGTTCACCAATAGAAGTGATCACGTCTTCCGCTCCATCAAAACCAAAGACTTTAACGGTATTGGCTTTTCCTGCTGAAACCAAGGCTTGATAAGCTCCATTGGCCATGCCATCATTACCACAGAATACAGCATCAATATCGGGATGCGCCTGCAATATTGATTCCATGACTTCTAAAGCTTTGTTTCTGTCAAAATCGGCAGATTGCTGGGCAACCATTTTCAAACTAGGATAATGATCCACAACGCTATGAAATCCTTTTGATCTTGCCCATGTATTATTATCACCCACTATTCCCAATAGCTCTACATATTTGCCTTTTTTATTCAGTTGCTGTGTAAAATATTTACCAATGGCTACTGCCCCTGAATAACTATCTGACAAAATTTGTGATGTAGGCGCATCTACAGAATTTACCTCCCTGTCCATACAAAAAACTGGAATATTGGCAGCTTTGGCTTTTAGCACATTGGCCACAGAACCATTGGCATCTGTTGAATTAAATAAAATAGCATCAAATCCGGATACGATGATATTATCAAAATGATCCGATTCTAAAGCAGTGTTATTTTGAGAATCAAAAATTTTGGCTTCATAGCCCAATGCTTTAGATTTTGCAGCAGCAGTTTCTGCTAAAAAAACAAACCAAGGATTATTTAAGGTAGATACCACTATTGCTATGCGATGCTGCTTATTGGCAGATCTATCAGTTTTGCATTGAACAAAACCCAATAAGGCGAGGCAAAGGATGATCAAATGATTCCCGAACAATCGTTTCTGCATGGAACAAAATTTAATTTGTAACGCTATGATTTAATAAACCCTAATAAACAACACTTACAATATTGCTACCCCACCAATGATTTACTCAAAAGCAATTTTGCTTCTTGGGTAATTCCTTCTTCACTTAACCTATAATGATTAAAAATCTCTATTTGAGAACCCGTAACGGTGGCTTCGTCTGGAAAACCCATAATCTTCATTGGCTTGAAAATGCCTTTCTGCATTAAATGAGCAGCGCCTGTCTCTTATACACATCTCCGAGCC
>CAMFKK010000227.1 GCA_945957225.1 uncultured Sphingobacteriia bacterium
CAGCGTCAGATGTGTATAAGAGACAGGGTTCAATATTGGATTTGACTGGTTCTTGAACGATATTGATAATCTTGTATTAGCAGTTCCAACACCTCCTACTGCAGGTATTCCAGGAAACAGCATTTCTCAGAATATTGGTACAGCTGAAAACAGGGGTATTGAGTTAACCATTGGTGGAGATATCATCCGTAGCAAAGATTTCAATTGGAATGTAAGTTTCAACTACACCAATGTTCAAAATAAAATCAAGTCTTTGTATACCATTGGTGGAACACCTGTATTAACCATTCCTGGATCTTATAACAATATTGAAGTTGGTCAGTCTTTGAACTACCTCTATGGTTATAGATATGCTGGTGTAAATACAGCCAATGGTAATCCCATGTATTATAACAATAGTGACCAATTGGTACAACACAATATTGCCAATGGTGCTTATTATCTTGCTACTAGCAAGAATGATCCAACCTTGGGTACACAAACCTCTTTGGGTCTAGCAGATAGACGAAATCTTGGTTTGAGCTTGCCTACTTTCTTTGGTGGTTTTTCCAACAGTATTCGTTATAAGCAATTTGGTTTAGAATTTTTAATCCGTTATTCTGGTGGAAACAAAGTGATGAATATTACACGTCAAGAAGCTTTGTTGAGTCAGAACTTCCACAACAATGGTGTTGAAATTTTGAACCGTTGGACCACACCTGGACAAGTAACCAATGTGCCAAGATTGGTGCAAGGTCAAAGTAACAATATTAACCAAAATGGCTTGGCCATTTCAAGATTTGTTGAGTCAGGTGATTTTGTTCGCTTGCAAAACGTAACCTTCAGTTATAGTATCAATAGTCAACGTTTATTGGATCATACCAATGGCTATGTGAAGTCTATGCGCTTCTTTGTTCAAGGACAGAACTTGGCACTTTGGACAAAGTATTCTGGATTAGATCCTGAGAATGCATCACAAGCAGGCCAAGATAATGCGGTTTCTCCTCAACCAAGAACCCTTTCATTTGGTCTAAACGTTGGATTCTAAAAAATACATTAACAGATTAACTATAAAACAAACAAAATGAGATTCAATAAATTTTTTACAGCTACTGCAGTTTCAGTGTTAGTACTGGCTGCTACAGGTTGCGAAAAGGTTCTGAATGAAGCTCCATATACAGCTTTTACAGATGAGAGTGTATTTACCACTCCAGAAAGGGCTTTATTGGCGCTGAATGGCGTATACGATGCTGGTCAAACTGGTAGCACCACTTTGGCTGGTCGTGGATATCCATTTGGAGCTGCAACCGTTGAACAGGGTGAGTGTCGTGGAGAAGATATGGTCAACTTGGCTGCCTTCTACCAGATTACTTATCAGGGTACCTATACCCCTACCACTGCCAATAATCAGGCCATGTGGGATAATACTTACAACATGATTAATAAAGCCAATATTGCAATTGATGGCTTTAAAAAAGTGGGTGCTTCAGGGATTATCTCTTCAACTTTGGCTACTCAGTATGAAGCAGAATGCCGTTTCCTTAGAGCATTGGGCACACATGAATTATTGATTCACTATGCGCGTCCTTTCTTAGATGGTAATGGGGCTGCATTGGGTGTTCCTTATAGAGAAAATGCTATAACCGGAAGTGCAAGTTTGGACAAGTTAAAAACAGAACCACGTCCAACTGTAGCTTATGACTATAGTAGAATTTTAAATGACTTAAATTTTGCAGAAGCTAATTTGCCAAATACCAATGGTGTTTTAAGAGCTTCCAAAACAGCCGCTATTGCATTAAAGCAAAGAGTTTATATGCATATGGGTCAGTGGGATAATGCAAAAACGGAAGGAGCAAAATTAATACCTGCAACCCTTACCCCATTAACCCCATCTGCTACCACTAGTTTGATTGGTGGAAATAGTTTGATGGCTAATCCAGCAGGCGCTTTTGGTTTGCCAGGCGGAAATAGTATAACAGTTGAGAATATTTTCTCTTTCAAAAATGATCCATTAGATAATGGTAGTGTAAATGGTGCTATGGCACAAATGTTGGGTTCATCAGATTTGGGTGGACGTGGACTGGTTTCTATCTCTCCCATCATTTGGAACAATGCTGGTTGGTTGGCTAATGATACAAGAAGATCCAATTTGTATAGATTGGGTGGTACATCTAATGGTACCAGTGCTGCCGGTTTGGCCATCATGACCACCAAGTACACTGACTATGTAAACAGAGGAGATAATTGCCCTATTATACGCTTTGCAGAAGTATTGTTGAATCAGGCAGAAATTGAAGCCAGACTTTCACCATCAGCAGTTTCTCAAAGAGCTATTGATTTATTGAATATGGTACGCAACCGTGCTAGTGCTGCACCTGCAACTACCCAATACACAGCCGCTAGTTTTTCAAATGCTACTGCATTAGTTGCAGCCATTTTGTTAGAACGCAGAATTGAATTCCTTGCAGAAGGTAGACGTTGGCCAGATATTCACAGAACAGCACAAGATCCAATAACTGCACTTAGAGCTCCAGGTATCCCAGCAAAAATGGCCAATGGTACCAGTGGCTCAGCATTATATGGTATTGGTGTTCCAGTAAATCCATTACAGCCAGGTATCCCTTATAGTGATTACCGCTTTATCTGGCCTATCCCTATTGGAGAAGTTACTCAGAATCCCATTATTGTTCAAAATCCAGGCTATTAATCTTCAAAAAACAAAAGCATGAAAAAACAAATCATCCATAAAGCTGGTCTATTTGCTTTGCTATTTGGAGCAATGGCCACTATGAATTCCTGTTCTAAGGAATTGCCCGCTGCAGAAGCGGATCCCAATCCTTCTGCATTGGTAGCAGTTCACAATTTTGCATTGTTGGTTCCCTCTAACCTTACGGTGATGTTAAACAATGCCAATCTCTCCGTATTGGGAGCTCCTGCATCAATTGCCTACGGAGGATCATTATCAGGTCCTTATGCAGGTGTTAAGCCAGGAGCTACAACAGTAGGATTAAGAACCCTTACCGGCACGGCCGATCTAGTAAGCAAATCAGCAACACTTGTTGCTTCAAGTGCTACTTCTGTATTTGCTTATGATACTTTAACCCCTGCTGGAACTATTAAAGCCATTGCACTCAATAATAATATGACTGCTCCAGCAGCAGGTACGGCCAATCTGCGCTTTTTGAACTTATCTCCAACAAGTGCAGTTTTAAGCGCGGTATTAACCAGAACAGCTGATGGTTTTGGGGTGGCAACAACTGGATCAACCACATTTGGTAATGTGGCTTATGTGGGTAGTACAACCCCAAATGAAGCTACCCTATCCAATTTTACCAATATTCCAGTTGGAACATATACCCTAGCATTGGTTTCAGGTACAACTCCTGTTGCTACAACTACCTTAACCATTAGAGAAGGTAAAGCCTATTCTTTGGTGGCTCGTGGTTATGCAGCAGGAAGACCAGGTACCACCACAGCACAAGCCCTAGGTGCAACACTGATTTTGCACAATCCATAATTGTCAGTTTTAGTAATTGTTGAATAGGAGGTTGTCTTTCAAAAGACAGCCTCTTTTTTTCTATTTCCTTTGGTCTGCCATTTGCCTTTCATCATTTAACTGTCATTTTCCTGAATTAGTAAACTTTGGCAACCCTGATTAGGCTAGTTTTATGCCTTGTTTCCGCAAGAAATAACATAAAAGCCGCAGTTTTTTGAGCTTTTTTACTGTAATACCGGAGAAAAAAATAATAAGTGTTTTTTAATTAATATTTAAGTCCTGCTTTGTAAATCATTTAGGTATTAATAATAACGCTTGTTCGTTTAATTTTTTAAAATTGCAGCTTAAGTCAACAAACCAATGTCTTAAATGTTATGAACTTGTTATTTAACAATCGCCCCCAAAAACAAAAAACTAAACTATGAGAAGAGTACTCACGATGTTCCTGTGCATGGTGTTAGCTTGTTCTTCCTTGATGGCCCAGAATAGGACCATTACTGGAAAAGTAGCTGACGAGACCGGCAAATTGTTGGAAGGCGCATCTGTTCAGGCGAAAGGTTCCAAAACTGCTGTATTAACAAAAGCAGATGGATCTTTCTCTATTCAGGTTGCACCTAGTGTTAAATCCATTATTGTATCCTATGTAGGATCAGACGCAATGGAAATTGCTTTAAACGGAGAATCTGTTTATGCCATTTCATTGAAGAAAAAAGTGGATCCACTAGAAGAAGTAGTGGTAACAGGTTATCAAGCCCGTAAGAAAAGGGATGAGGCTGGCGCTATTTCTTCTATTAAAGCCGCGCAAATTGAAAACCTACCAAACGCCTCTTTAGATAAGGCTTTACAAGGTAAGGCTGCAGGTGTATTGGTTCAAGCAAGCAACGGTTTACCTGGTGGTGCTATCAACGTGAGGATTCGTGGTCAGGGATCATACCTAGCGGGTAATGATCCTTTGTACATTGTGGACGGTGTTCAAATCAACACCCGTTCAGATGGTAACTTTACCCAGAATAACCCATTGGCTTTCTTAAACCCTGATGATATTGAAACCATTGATATCTTAAAAGACGCAGCTTCTGCTGCTATTTATGGTTCAAACGCATCTAATGGTGTTGTGATTATTACCACCAAAAAGGGTAAAGCAGGTAAAACTAAGTTTAACGCTAACGTATACATGGGTTCTGTGCAGTTGATGAAAAAATTGGAAATGTCTAATTCCCAAGAATATTTTCAAATGAGAGCAGAAGCTTATGGAAATGCCAATAACCTTCCTTGGAATGATGTTGCAGTTTTAAGAACCGTATTAAACGAGTTACGTGTACCCAATGCAGCCACATTAACTCAGGCTCAAGCTTTGGCTGCTGCAGCTGCGCTTCCTACCTATGATTGGCAGGACGCTGCATTCCGTACGGGTTCTATACAGAACTATGAATTGAGTGCAAGCGGTGGTAATGATAAAACTACATTCCGTATTGCTGGAAACTATTCATTACAAGAAGCCAATGTTACAAAGGCCGATTTTAAGCGTGCTGGTTTGCGT
>CAMFKK010000228.1 GCA_945957225.1 uncultured Sphingobacteriia bacterium
ACACTCGACTAGTCGTCGGCAGCGTCAGATGTGTATAAGAGACAGCTATTATATCCCTTTCTTTGTGTTCTAGCTGTTGTTCTTTTTTGATTTTTTGAAATTGCTTGACCTTTTTGAAATTCGTCTCGATCGTCCGAACTTAATGGAATGATCCTAGAGCCCATTGCATTTATTAGTAATGGTTTATTTGTTTCATCAACTTCAATTAATGCCCATCCAATACTATTCGTACCCAAATCAAGTCCCAATATTTTTTTGCTCATATACTTATTTCTTTATATTTTTAGATTGAAAGCAAATCACAATAAGGATTATTCCGTTGTGTAAACATTTAAGCCGGGGTAACTCGGCTTTTTTTATTCAGTGAAGTTTCTATCCGGGGAGGACACTATAAATATAAGGAAAGGATATTATATTTAAAAGGCAATATCTATTGTTTATTATTTTTTTTAGCACCGAACCTCTTAGCTACTTTTGGGGTTATATATTAAGATGCAACAGATAGTACAGGTTAAAGGCCTCACCAAACAGTTCAAAAACCTCACCGCAGTCAATGACCTGTCATTTTCCGTGAATGAAGGGGATGTCTATGGTTTTCTGGGTCAGAATGGCGCGGGAAAGAGTACCAGCATTAGAATGATGCTCACCCTAATTGAACCCACCAGTGGTCAGATTGAGTTATTTGGGATGGATTTGGCGCGTAATCGCAGAGAAATTTTGCGCAATGTGGGTGCCGTCATTGAAAAACCCGATGTCTACAAATACCTATCGGCTTACGAGAACCTGGAATTATTTGCCCGATTAAGCGGCATCAAGCCAACTAAGAAAATACTGATGGACCAACTAGAAATGGTGGGTTTAGCCGCTAGGGCCAATGATCGAGTAAAGACTTTTTCACAGGGCATGAAACAGCGACTAGGAATTGGGATTGCCTTGGTGCATAATCCGCAACTGATAGTGTTGGATGAACCCACCAATGGCTTGGATCCACAGGGTATTGCCGATATTAGAAATTTGATTTTGCACCTGAGCCGAGACCTGAAAAAAACCATTGTGGTTTCTTCCCATTTGTTGAGTGAGATTGAACAGGTAGCTACCCGTGTGTTGATCATTGACAAAGGAAAAAAATTGGTGGAAGGGAATGCCGCAGAACTATTTGATCCTGCACAAACCATTGTAGAATTACAAACCATGGACAATGCATTTGCTTTGGAACAACTCAAAGCAAGCACTTGGTCAGACAAACTGCAAGCACAACGCAATTCGGCTATTTTACTCAAACTGAACAGAACTGAGATTCCTGCTTTGCATACGGCTTTGGCTGCTATGCAGATTCAATTGTTATCCCTACAACCTCGTCATTCTTTAGAAGACTATTTTTTACAAATAACCTCCGGCAACCAACATGTGGACACTTACACAAATTGAGTTATACAAGATATTCCGCAGACCCCGGACTTATATTGCATTCATTGCTATTGCAGCACTGATTACCATTATCCAATTTGGGTTAAAGATTGATGGTAAAAGCTACGCCGATTTTCTAATGAAAGATATTGGTGGCACTATGGAAATTGATGGCAATATCATCAATGGCTATTTGATCTGCTATATCATGTTACAATTGCTCTTGGTGCACGTGCCCTTATTGGTGGCATTGATTGCTGCAGACATGATCTCGGGCGAAGCCAATATGGGAACCTTACGTTTACTCATTTCAAAACCATTTAGCAGAACAGAATTATTGTTGGCTAAATTTTTTGCATCTACTGTTTACACTTTATTGCTCTTAGTATGGTTGGCCATTCTAGCCCTGTTTTTGAGCATGTGGATTTTTGGCACGGGCGATATGTTTTTGATGAAGAGTAGCTATGTAGTCTTGCTCTCTGAAAGCGATGTGTTCTGGCGTTATGCAGGTGCGTTTGTATTTGCTGCTCTGGCCATGGTCACCGTTGCCGCACTGGGTTTCTTTCTATCTATTTTTGCAGAAAACAGTATTGGTCCTATTGTGGCTACTATGAGTGTGATTGTATTTTTCACCATCTTAAGTACTTTGAATATTCCCATTTTCAATGCCTTAAAACCCCACCTATTTACTACGCACATGATTAGTTGGAAAGAGTTTTTTGACATTCAAGTCAATGACGCCAATGAAGCTATTGTGGGTAGTATTCAGAATCCGCAAAAGATTGTCAATTCTGCCTTGGTCTTGATCATACATATTATTGGTTTTGTGGGTGGCAGTATTTGGATCTTTAACAGGAAAGACGTGTTGAGTTAATTTGCTTTTATTTTAAAATATTTTTCATGAGGATTTTCTTTTTCGTTCTTGCTTTGATGATTTCTTATACCAGTGTTCAAGCCCAGGACATGACAGCGTTGGTGACAAAAGTGAAGGCCAAACTGGACCAGGTCAATGATTATGAAGCGGAGGGCAATATGAAGACCGATGTAAGCTTTATCAAAGCCCCCATTGGAAAAGTAAAAGTCTATTTTAAAAAGCCCAACAAGTTTAGGTTGAAAAAAGAGGGTGGCATTTCATTGTTACCCAAGGGCGGGGTATCAGTGAACATGAGCACCATTATTACCACCAGTGATTTTGTGGCATTGGCTGCGGGCGAAGCGGTGATTGATGGTTTCAAAACCAAGATTGTGAAATTGCTTCCTACCAATGAAGCCAGTGAAATTGTGATTACCACGCTCTATATTGATGAACCCAATTTACTAGTACGCAAAGCCATTACAACCACCAAGGAAAATGGTACTTATGAAATGCAAATGAGTTATGGGGCTTATGCCAATTATGGTTTGCCTCAGAAAGTGATCTTTAGTTTTAATACCAAGGACTACAAATTGCCCAAGGGAATCACTTTGGAATTTGACGATAATGAGAAGCCCCTTTCTGAAGCGCAGAAACTCAAAAACAAAAAGGGTAGGGTAGAAATTACTTACAGCAATTATGTGGTGAACAAAGGGATTGCAGATAGTTTTTTCAAATAAGGCTTAGAATAATTCCACACGCCAGGTTCTCTCAAGAGTTCCGCCTATTGCTAATTGGTTAATGCCTTCTTTGTTGATGAGTTGGCCGTCTGTAGTAGTACTATCGGCAACGCCACACCAAGGTTCTATACAAACAAAGTCTGCGTCTTTGGCACTCCAAATACCCATATAAGGGAAGTCTCCATAATGCATGGTTAGACCGTGTGGGGATTGATGACTCTTGATACCAATGCTATGGCTTTTTAAATTTTTGAAGACCAATGCGTCTCCATAAAACAGGGATTTTTTCAAGGGCAATTGGCTGCAGTTGTCTAGATAAGGTACTGCTACAGGTTCTACCAATCCTTCCGCATCTAATGGATGAACACCCACGGTTTCAGTGGTACCAAATTCCAAAAACCAATCTTCATAACCCGTACCATTGGTTAGTGGTACTTTGAATGCAGGATGGGCACCAACAGAGAAATACAAATCCTTGTCTCCTGTATTTTCTACCAAATAAGTCACAAATAATTGGTTACGCTCTACGCGATAGGCAATAGAAAATTTAAATTCAAAAGGATAGACGGCCCTAGTATTTGCATTGGCTTCCAAACTAAATACAATGCTAGATTCCGTTTGCGCACTAACACTAAAAACAGATTCTCTTGAAAATCCATGTCTACCCATTGCATAGGATTGACCACCATATTGGTACTGTCCATTTTTCAATCCCCCTACAATGGGAAAAAGGGCGGGACTTTTCTTGGGCCAGAAAGCGGGATTAGCATCCCACAAATATTCCAATTGGGTTTGCTTATTAAAAATGCTTTGTAATTCTGCACCCTGTGCACTAATGCTAACGGTTAGCTCCTGATTAGAAATGGTCAACATGCTACTATTTTTATCCTTCGTTTTCTTCTATGCGTTCATCAACGGCATTGGCCAACATTCTGGCACTCATTTTTCTAAGTGGGTTGGCGCGCATTTCTTTGTATCCGTTCCTACTTCTATAAATATCTACTGCTTCAAAAACCGCTACAATAAAACTATTGGCATCGGCTTTGTCCTTACCTGCAATGTCAAATGCAGTTCCATGATCTGGGCTGGTTCTGATTACGGGCAATCCCGCTGTATAATTCACGCCTTCACCAATGGCCAAAGACTTAAATGGAATCAAACCTTGGTCATGGTACATGGCAAGCACGGCATCAAATTTTTCAAATTGTCCTCTTGCAAAAAACGCATCGGCACTGTAAGGTCCAAATACCAACATGGATTGCTTGGCGTCTTTGATGGCGGGTTTGATAATAGTTTCTTCTTCTGCTCCAATCAGTCCTTCATCGCCCGCGTGCGGGTTCAGACCAAGCACAGCAATCTTTGGTTTGTCAACACCAAAATCTTTTTGCAGACTGTTGTGCATGATTTTCAATTTCAACAAAATGTTTTCTCTGGTAATATGTTTAGACACATCAGCAACTGTTACGTGTTCCGTAACCAAACCAACGCGCATATTTTCAGCTACCATAAACATGACCACATCACTCACATTAAAGAATGCTTTGAAATAAGGCGTATGACCGGTATAAGGAAATGCTTCTGTATGAATATTCTTTTTATGAATGGGTGCAGTAACCAAACCATGGATCAATCCCTCTTTGAGTGCCTGGGTAGCTTGTGTTAAAGATTCTAAAGCGTATTTGCCACCGGTTTCATTTAATTGACCTGGGGTAATCACCACTTCTTCTTCCCAGCAATTAAATATATTGACCTGTTTGTGATTCAACCTATTCAGTTCTTTCACATTGGCATAACTGAAATTGTTTTCAGGCAATGTCTTTCTATAGAAATTGATGCATTTGTTATTGGCAAAAACCACCGGTGTGCAAATTTCTAGTATGCGATGGTCTGACAGTGTTTTGATAATTAGTTCTATACCAATGCCGTTTAGGTCTCCGCAAGGGAATCCAATAACAGGCTTTTGTAATTCGTAGCTCATGAAAGTAAATTATGGGTAAAAATAATGATTATTAC
>CAMFKK010000229.1 GCA_945957225.1 uncultured Sphingobacteriia bacterium
GGTCACTACCCAGCAGTTATCAATTTTGGCTGCATCTGCTGGAATTTGGATGGTAAACCTGATTGTACCAGCCATGCTTGGTACCATCTTTTTACTGGGTTTGAGGTTGTTCAAGCAAAAAGAACAAAAGTCATAAATCATGACAGTCATTTTTGCTAGCTTTATAAAGACTATTCAATAGACACTGTGAAAAAAATAATATTAGTATTCCTCTTTCTGTGTATTTATAGACCATTGACTGCGGGTGATGACTTTTGTGGGATCCGAAATACGTCTTTTCAGGATGGTGAAAGCATTTCATTTGTGGTATTCTACAATGTGATTGGTTTGTATGTAAATGCAGGTGATGCCAATTTTACCACCAAACTAGAATACTTAAATAATAAGCCAGTTTATCATGTAGTGGGTGTTGGTAATTCTAATCCTAGTTATGATTGGATTTTCAAAGTAAGAGACCGTTATGAAACCTATTTTGATACTTCTAATTTACAGCCATTGAAATTTATCAGAAGTGTAAATGAAGGTGGGTTTAAGCACAATGAAAATGTAACCTTTAACCAGCAAACCAATACTGCTGTTACTACTACTGGTTCCTTTAAAGTACCGGGTTGTATTCAAGATGTACTGAGTGCCATATACTATGCACGTAATATTGATTTTAATAAGTATAAACCCGAGGACAAGATTCCTTTTAATATGTTCCTTGATAATGAAGTTCATAATTTATACATCAAGTATGAAGGAAAAGAAACCATTAAAACCAAGTACGGAAAATTTAGGGCAATTAAGTTCAAGCCCTTACTAGTAAAGGGAACTATGTTTGCAGGTGGAGAGAAAATGACGGTTTGGGTAAGCGATGATCCCAATCATATTCCTTTGAGAATTGAAAGCCCCATAGTTGTAGGAAGCGTGAAAGTAGACATGATGCAATACCGCAACCTGCGTTATCCGCTCACCTCTAATTTGAATTATAATTAGGGAACCATCATTTAATCCAAGGTAAAAGCCTCGGTTGCACGAATCCCTTTTTCTGTGGGTTGCAATTTGCAACATTCATTAAATGCATCATGTTCAAAAACCAGGGTGTAGTCACCATCAACCGCCTCCTGTAAAAAAGATTTTTTCTCTTGCAAAGTTGTTAATGGAAACATATCATAAGCCATCACATAAGGCAGTGGAATATGTCCAATTGAAGGAAGTAGGTCAGCCATATACACAAGGGTATCTCCCTTGTAATTGATTTGAGGTAGCATCATTTGGTTGGTATGACCAGACACAAAACGGATGCTAATATTTTCACTAAATGCAGTGGTTCCTAATTTACCTGTTTCTTTTAAACCCTGATCTGGTGTGGCAATAAATTGTAATTGTCCAGACTCTTGAATAGGTAAAATATTCTCTTTTAGAAAACTGGCTTTTTCTCTTTCATTGGGTTCTGTTGCCCATTTCCAATGGTTTTGGTTACTCCAATAAATAGCATTTTCAAAAGCAGGTACTAGTTGTTCACCTACCCTTTTTATACTTCCACCACAGTGGTCAAAATGCAAATGCGTTAATAATACATCTGTAATATCGCTGCTGTGAAATCCTTTGGCAGCAAGGGCTTTATTAATATTGGTCTCACCGCTTAAATGATAGTGGCCAAAAAATTTCTGGTCCTGTTTATCACCTACCCCATTGTCTACTAAGATTAAACGATTGCCGTCTTCAATTAACAAACACCTCAATGCCCAGTTGCAAAGATTGTTTTCGTCTGCGGGATTGAGTTTGTTCCACATACTTTTTGGAACTACGCCATACATGGCTCCCCCATCTAGTTTAAAATAACCTGCTAAAATGCTATGAATTTTCATATTAAGCCAGTGCTTTTTTTTGTTTTGATGCAGCCATAATGAGTAAAATCAATCCAAGGACAAAGAAAATGATCAAGGCCAACACTGAATTGCGTTGTGAGCCACTTAATTCATTGATAAATCCAAAACTAAACATGCCAATGACAATGGCAATTTTTTCAGTTACATCATAGAAGCTGAAAAAAGATGTGGTGTCTTTTGTTTCTGGCATTAGTTTGGCATAAGTACTTCGGCTTAAAGACTGGATGCCACCCATGACAAATCCTACTAGAACCGCTAGTAAATAGAATTCATTGATGCCGTTTCTTGGTAAAAGGTATCCAATGATGCAAAGCAAAATCCAAAACACTACACAGAACATGAGCGCTCTAAAATTGCCAATCTTTTGGGACAATCTAGCTATTAAAAATGCTCCTGGAACTGCCACCAGTTGGATAATTAATATGGCAATAATTAGATTAGTAGTTGGAATATTCAATTCACTTTTTCCATATAAGGTTGCCGCCAACATGACTGTTTGTACGCCCATATTGTAAAAAAAGAAAGCTGCTAAAAAACGCTTTAAGATTGGGGTATGGCTCAATTGCTTCCATACTTTGTTTAACTCTTTATAACCATAGGTAAATAGGTTTCCTTTTTCTGGTTTGTCCACTGCGGGTCTTCCCTTGGGGAGTCTGCTCAGAGAAAACTGACCAAAACCCCACCACCAAATTCCAACTAATAAAAAAGAAATTTGAGAAGCTTTACCCGTATTAATGCCAAATTTTTCAGGCATTAATACAAATACAAAACAGATGATTTGTAAAATGACACTACCAATATATCCCATAGAAAACCCCTTGGCAGATACCCTGTCTTGATCTTCTGGAGCTGCAATTTCTGGTAAATAGGAATTGTAGAAAACCAGACTGCTCCAATACCCTACACAGGCTATTATCATACAACCAAGACCATAAGCCAGATTCCCCTTGTCATAAAAATATAGACTGGAACAAGCCAAAGATCCCATGGTACAGAAAAAGAAGAGAAACTGTTTTTTGTTGCCCTTATAATCTGCAATAGAAGAAAGAAGCGGAGACATGATAGCTACTATCATAAATGCCACTGCTAATGCATAATTGTATAATGAGGTATTGACATATTCCCTTCCAAATAAGTGCACCGTATCATTGGCCGTGGCTTCATTTCCATCGCCGGTTACGGCTTCATAATAAGCGGGGAAAATAGTAGAAGTTATCACCAGATTATAGACGCTATTGGCCCAATCGTACATGGCCCAACCATTAATCACTTTCTTAGGTGCAGTTTTCATGCAATCAGTTTTGTGCTTAAAGATAGGGGAAAGCAGGAATGTCTTG
Source organism: uncultured Sphingobacteriia bacterium (assembly GCA_945957225.1). Lineage (GTDB taxonomy): Bacteria > Bacteroidota > Bacteroidia > Chitinophagales > Chitinophagaceae > Sediminibacterium. The sequence goes on from CAMFKK010000229.1 coordinate 3,212, forward strand.
TCTTACAATTTGCCAGTATAAATGAGTGCCAATAAGGCAATGCCAACAATAATTCTATACCAACCAAAAAGTACAAATCCATTCCTCTGTAAAAAACCAATAAAGAATTTGATGGCTAGCATTGCAACCACAAAAGCTACCATGCTTCCTACAAATAAAGAAAATAGGTTGTCAGCATTGGTTAATAATTCTGGGGATTCTTTCCAAGCTTTTAACAGCTTGTATCCTGTTGCGGCTGCCATGGTAGGTACCGCCAAGTAAAAAGAAAATTCAGCAGATAAGCTTCTGGACAATTTTTGTTGCATACCCCCAATGATACTTGCGGCGCTACGGCTAGTTCCTGGAATCATGGCCAAGCACTGCCAGAAACCAATGATCAATGCCTGTTTTAGGGTAATTTGCTCATCCTCCTCTACTGTAGGGGTTTTGAATAATTTGTCTATAAATAATAGAATAATGCCGCCCACCAATAAGGTAATAGCTACGGTTTTGGGACTCTCTAATAGTTCGTCTATTTTTTTTGAAAAAATAAAGCCAAGAACTAATGCAGGAAGCACTGCTATAATCAATTTTAAATAGAATCCCTTTCTATTGAGCGGAAAGAATTTATTCCAATATAAGACCACTACAGAAAGTATGGCACCTAGTTGAATAGCTACCTCAAACAATTTGGTAAACTCGTCTTTTTCAATTCCCAAGATCCTACTGGTAATAATCATATGTCCAGTAGAGGAAACAGGAAGGAATTCAGTCAAGCCTTCTACAATGGCAATCAAGATGGTTTCTACCGGTGTCATTTAGATTTTTTAAAGATCGCATAAATTTCTACCAATAAACCCAAGAGAATCAACAGTGGAGCAACCGTAATTCTTACAGTTCCATAGACTTCTTTGGTGTCAAATACTTTAGGGTCGGCTGATTTACCCCCACTCATTAAGAAGAATCCCAATGCAATAATGACACCGCCAATCAGCATCCAAGTCAGGTTATCCTTGGCAAATAATGCTGCCATTTTCTTTTGTTCACTCATCACTTAATAGTTATAAAGTTTGCAAGTTAAGGTTTCAATCAGTGGAATCAATAAAGATCGTCCAGTTTCATTTTTAAGTATTTCAAGACAGATCTATGCGTGCTAAAAACAGAAATGCCTACGCCTAATACCATCATTCCACCAAATAGAATCAGGGTCAATTTGATGTCTCTAATGGCTTTTAATTGGGGAAACTGACTTTCTGCCCAACCAATAAGGGTAAATAAAAGAGCAATGGCAATTATAGAACTGATTAATCCATTCACAACAGCCTTAATATTCATGGGTTTTGCAATAAATCCACGTGTTGCTCCCACCATTTGCATGGTTTTAATTAGAAATCGATTGCTAAACATGGCCAAACGAATGGTATTATCAATACTAAATATGACAATCACACAAAGAATAATGGCCACCACCAAGAAAATGAGGCCAATTTTAGAAGCCCGCTCGTTGAGGTTGGTTACCAAACTCTGAGGGTATTGCAATTCTGTGATCTGGTTGCCATAAACAGCCATTAGTTCAGTTGATATCTTGGCCAGACTGTCTTTGTTGACATAATTGGCTTTGGCGTAAAAATCAATGCTTTCTGGAAGTGGATTTACTTCTAAGATTTTGGCCCAGTCCTCGTTATTTTCCTTGTTCCAAATTTGTTTGGCGCTGGTTTTGTCTACGTAAACCACATTTTTGGCATAGGGTTTAGAGGCTGTCTCTTATACACATCTCCGAGCCCACGAGACCGGAGCCTATCT